>JBDSTB010000021.1:0-16995 GCA_039928455.1 Minisyncoccota bacterium
GTCGGGATTAGAAAAACTTCCAATGAGAGTAATAGAGGACGATGTTATAAAGTTTTTAGAAAGGGAAGTAAAAAGAGGAAACAAATATGATGCAGTTATTATGGATCCGCCGAAATTTGGGCGCGGCCCCAAAGGAGAAGTATGGAAGTTGGAAGTTATGCTCCCCAAGCTTTTGTCACTAGTACAAAAAGTTTTAGTAGAGGAACCACTTTTTGTAATTCTTACTTCGTATGCGATAGATTCTTCCTCACTTCCTCTTTCTTATGCGCTCGAAAGTGCTATGAAGTCTTATAAAGGAAAAACTGAGGCAGGGGAATTATGCGTCTTAGAGAAATCAAATGGAAGACTAATTCCACTTGCAAATACTGCTCTCTGGTCATCTTTTAGTTAGGAAACCCTGTTTTCTTCTTCGTGGAATTCTTCTTGAATTTCTTCCACGTCTTCCTGAATTTCATCAACATTCTCTTGAATTTCTTCCACGTCTTCCTGAATTTCATCAATATCCTCTGAAACTTCTTCTAGCTCTTCGCTGTGCTTGTTCACAGTCATTTGGATAAAAATTGAGAGGTAAATTGCTTCGAGCGATACAACGGTAGTTAAGATAAGCAGAACATCTGAAGCCGCAACGCCAAAAAACCTGAGAGAAAACATAGCAATAAAAAAAATAGTATGTACTACTATGGATTGTGATGAGCCGACCCATCTTGTTATTTTTTTTGAGAAATCTTCAAATTTCTTTTGCATCTTGTGGTCCTTTTTGTAAATGATATAATATTACCTATGGAAACACAAATAAATCAAGCAAACGTAGTAAGACCAAAGTTAAATGTGGGCTTCTTTTTCTTATCATTAGGGGTTTTAATATCTCTAATAACTTCAGTCGTATCTTTTCTAAATTTGGTTTTTGAAACTCTCAACAAGCGGTTTCCTGATGTATTAAACTCAAACTATCAATACGGATATTCAACTTATGAATATGAAAGTATTCGTAGCGCACTTGCGACTTTGATTATATTTTTTCCAGTTTTTCTTCTTGTATCATATTTTTGGAAAAAGTTTTCTGACCGCGAAATGGGTCGCCTAGATGAAATTATTAGAAAGTGGGTTATCTATATCATTCTTTTTCTTTCGTCCCTTGTAGTAATTATTGACTTAGTAATGCTTGTAAGATATTTCATATCTGGTGAGATAACCAGCAGATTTGTTTTGAAAGCAGGGGTAGCTCTTGTTGTAGCCATTTTAATTGCTACGTACTATATTTTTCTAGTACGAGGAAAAGTTTTTTCTAAAATCGGAATGGTGTTTAGTGGAGTCGGTGTAGTTCTCGTAGTTTCGGCAATTAGCTATAGCTTCATGATTATGGGAAGTCCCGCAAAGCAAAGAATGCTAAGGCTAGATGACAGGCGCGTAGGTGACCTACAGAATATTCAGTATCAAGTGATTAATTTTTGGCAACAAAAAGAGAAGTTGCCAACGGACTTGAAGGAACTTTCAAATCCTATATCTGGATATTCTCTGCCTGTTCCACCTGAATTTGAGAAAGGAGAAAAGTATGAATACACTGTACTTGGCCCACTTAAATTTGAGCTTTGTGCAACCTTCGCAGCGTCCATGCCAAAAGGATGGAGAGAATACAGTAGTGGAGAAAGGCCAGCCCCCTACATGGAATATCCCGCAAAGGATGTATCGGTCTCTTACCCTTACTCTGGCCCAGGTGGCGGAATGAATGAGTCATGGGATCATCAGGCAGGACGTACTTGTTATGAGCGAACAATTGATAAAGATATTTTTCCTCCGTACCCAAAGCCTTCACCTCTAAGATAATTTTGCGCTGGGTCTGATTTTTAGGTAATATGTAGTTATATGAAAGAGTATAATCCAGAGAAGATCGAGAAAAAGTGGCAGAAAAAATGGGAGGAAAAAAAGACTTACCAAGCAAAAGACAAATCAAAGCAACCCAAATACTATTCTCTGATCGAGTTCCCATATCCATCGGGAGACGGACTTCATGTTGGCCATCCTCGTCCTTATATCGGGATGGATGTAATTTCAAGGAAGAGAAGACTTGATGGGCTTAACGTACTTTTCCCGATTGGTTGGGATGCGTTCGGATTACCTACAGAAAATTATGCAATCAAAACCGGTAAGGATCCACGAGTCGTTACGAAAAAAAATACTGATATTTTCCGCCGGCAGATTAAATCCCTCGGAGTTTCTTTTGACTGGTCTCGCGAGATTAATACTACCGACCCCAAATATTACAAATGGACGCAGTGGATATTTCTTCAATTTTTCAAACATGGACTAGCATACAAAGCCAAGATGGCAATTAATTGGTGTCCGAAGGATAAAATAGGGCTTGCGAACGAAGAAGTAGTGGCTGGATGCTGCGAGCGATGTGGAACTCCGGTTGAGAAAAGGGAAAAAGAGCAGTGGATGCTGGCGATTACTAAATACGCAGATCGACTTTATAAAGATTTAGACGATGTAGATTATTTACCGCAGATCAAACTAGCGCAGAGAAACTGGATAGGGAAAAGTGAAGGAGCTGAAATTGAATTTCTTTTAAATTTTAAGAAAAATCCAAAGGATAATGAAAGAAGAGGGCCCGATGGCAAACCGGCGTTAATAAAAGTCTTTACTACGCGCCCAGATACTATTTTCGGCGCTACATATTTGGTCATGGCACCCGAACACTTATGGATAACACTTGCAACGGACAACAATCATGATGTCCTCGAGAATAAAGAAGAAATAAAAACTTATATAAAAAAAGTTAAGAACAAAACTGAAATAGACAGAACATCAGAAGGAAAAGAAAAAACAGGAGTTGAAGTCAAGGGAGTGGTGGCAATTAATCCAGCAACGAAACAAGAAATTCCAATATGGGTAGCTGATTATGTTTTACCACAATACGGCACAGGAGCAATAATGGCAGTACCCGCTGACGACGCAAGGGATAAAGAATTTGCAGAGAAATTTAATTTAGCCATAATTGAAAATTACAAAAAAGCTGGCATGGAAGATTATGGGAAAAAAGTTACAAAGTTCAAACTTCGTGACTGGATTTTTTCCCGTCAGAGGTATTGGGGAGAGCCTATTCCCATTATTAATTGTGAAAAATGCGGGCTTGTTCCGGTGCCCGAGAAGGATTTGCCGGTAGAACTTCCCAAATTAACCGGTAAGATAAAAAATTATCTGCCGACAGACAGCGGCGAGTCTCCATTGGCCAATATATCTAAATGGGTCAATGTGAAATGCCCAAAGTGTAAAGGTAAAGCAAAGAGGGAAACAGATACAATGCCGAACTGGGCAGGGAGTTCTTGGTATTTTCTTCGTTATGCTGATCCTAAAAATTCGAAAGCTTTTGCAGATCCAAAGAAATTAAAATATTGGATACCTGTGGACTGGTATAATGGGGGCAACGAACATACGACTCTCCATTTACTATATTCACGTTTCTGGCATAAATTTTTATTTGATTTAGGCTTAGTTCCTACGAGTGAGCCATACAAGAAAAGAACTTCACATGGACTAATTTTAGCTGAAGGTGGAGAGAAAATGTCTAAGTCGCGTGGGAACGTTATCAATCCAGATGAAATTGTAAAAACTTACGGAGCAGACACCTTGAGACTTTATGAAATGTTCATGGGGCCATTTGATCAGGCTATTGCCTGGAGTGAAGAAGCGATCATCGGTCCGCGACGTTTCTTAGAAAAAGTTTGGAAGATAGGGGAGAAAGTTTCGAAACAGAAGAATTCTTCCGTCTTTACCCTTCCCGGATTACCGGGTGGGTCCTACGCCGTACAGAATTCTTCTGTTTCGAAACTACTAAATAAAACAATTAAAAAAGTGGAGGAAGATATACAAGACATGCGTTTCAATACAGCTATTTCTTCGATGATGATACTTGCGACAGAAATGGATAAAAATGAGAACGTAAACAAGGAGGACTACAAAAAGTTCTTACAAATTCTTTCGCCCTTTGCGCCGCATATTACTGAAGAACTTTGGAGCAGACTAGGAGAGAAAAAATCAATTAATAACTCTACTTGGCCGGCGTGGGATCAAAATTTGATTGTTGATGATGAAATTAAAATAGTAATTCAAGTAAATGGCAAAGTGCGGGCTGAAATGATTATTCAAAGTACTGATCAAGAAGTAAAAATTAAGGACCAGGCACTTAAAAATGAGGATATTGTTAAATATATAGCAGGGAAAGAAGTGAAAAAGGTCATTTACGTAAAAAATAGGCTTGTTAATATTGTAGTTTAATATAAGTATTGTTATAATGTACCTAATATAATGGCAGGAAATAATTCAAGGAACAGATTATCTTTTTCGATACTTCTAGTGTTTCTTTTTTCTTTCTCTTTTTTCTCTTATGCTCAAGCCTCCAACCCCACCACCCCTATAGTTCCAGGAGACAACATAATGGACCCAGGTGATCCAGGTACTCCCTGGGGAGGCTGTGGACCCACAGACTCTAACTGCTATGTTACCCTAGGAGGCAATGCATCATTTGATACTCTCTCTGTTACAGGAAACTCTACTTTAGCTGATGTTTTACCTCAAACTGCAGCTACTTCAACAAGCGGAATTGTAAATACCACTATTGGCTCCTCTGCAGGATACAATGTCTCAATAGCAAATGGGACAGATGGATTTCCCCGAATTTCATACTTTGTTCCAAGTAACAGCTACGCTCTTAATTACGTTCGCTGTATTAATGTCAACTGCACCAGTCCCACCATCACAGAAGTTGTAAGTAGTACATATGGGGGAGATTACGGTGGATACAATCTTGCAATTGGTTCAGATGGGTTTGCAAGGATTGTATATACCGATGAAGATGAGGCGCTTCAAATGGTTCGATGTTTAGACACAGACTGCACTACTAAAAATATTAATCAAATCGTTGACAACTCTAACTACCCAGGAGAGTACGGAGCAGAGATTACATTTGGAACAGATGGATTTCCGAGGATTGCATACTCTGATGCGAATAGTCCCTACGCTAACCATTTCGTTCGTTGTACTGATGCAGACTGCACTAGCCCCATAGATACAATAGTCGGAGGAGAGAATAATTATGGCTATGCTCTTCTTACCATTGATGCATCAGACGGCTTTGCAAGACTGGTATATGAAGATGCAGACCTTACGTTAAAGTTAATTCGATGCACCGATGCCAACTGTACTACACCAGTAATCACTGTCATAGACTCCGATACAGCAAGCAACCCAGGATACTACGGAGTAATGATACGAATGGGATCAGATGGATATCCTAGAATTGTATATCTGAATAACGATAGTAACGATTCATTAAATTATATAGTCTGTACCGATGATGACTGTACCAGCCCAACCCAAACTCAACTAATAGAAGATACAGGTAGTATTTATGACGGATTTGGTTTTGCTCTTCGTTCAGGAAACTTAGCTAGCATTACCTATGAAGATGCATCTGGTCTTCCTCACGTCATAAATTGTTCAAATAATTCTTGTTCTTCATTTAGTGATGTGACTATAGATGATCTATCTCCCAACTCCATGAGGCGTGGAGCCTCTCTTGCACTAGGCTCTGATGGTTTACCAAGAGTGGTTTACACTGATGCAGCTACAGGTGTTTATTATGCTCGACTCCTTAACTTTTCCGGAGATGCTGTTACTGCGGGCAACGACATCGGAGGCGAAAGCAACAGGTTTAATAATATTTATGGGCAGATAATTAATGCTGACTCTTTGTATTTGAATGGGACGCTTGCAGGTATTTGGAATAAATCGGGAAATGATATAATCAATCAATCATTAACTGATTCTCTAACTATAGGTTCAACAGGTTATGGTATGAAGCTGATTTCATCAGGGGATGTAGTAATAAGAGCAGGGCAAGAAAATGGTTTGGGAGCCAACAAAGCAATTTACTATGATGGAAGTACCCAATATTTTAGAGATTCGACAGGTCTAGCAACAACTTATATGACAATTTTACCTTCTGGAAATGTGGGGATTGGGACGACGAGCCCAGGGTATAAGTTGGATGTTAATGGGACTGTGAGAGTAAGCGGAAATCTTTATTTACCAAACTACTCAACAATAATGTCAGGAGCAAGTACTACAAACTTTTATACTAGGAACACAGCTTTATGGATGGGAAACTTTAGTGCAGATGTTTCTGGGACTCCTTCTTTTTACGATCAATATAGTAATAAAATCATTATTGGTAATCAAAACTATGCGACCAATGTAAACGGTAATATTATTGCTATCGGTATGAACCAAGTTAATGACATTAGGACTGTATACGGGGCGATTGTTATTGGAAACGGTGCATCAAGTGGTGCTGGTAATACTGGATATAGAAGTGACCTGAATATTGTGATTGGTAATTCTTCCGGTACTGGTATTAATTATTTAGGGACATCAAATACTGGTAAAAATATCGTATTAGGTAATAGTAGTGTAACGGCGTCAACTACAAACAGTATGACCAATACTACAGTGATCGGTAATGATATTGAATTTACAGGTTCCAATGCTGTTGTCTTCAACCCTTCCCAAAGTGTTTTAATAGGGACCACTACCGCAAACCCCGGAGCAAATCTGGAAGTTGCAAATTCGGCCGCATCAGGTAATGTAACCGTAGCAAGGTTAAGCACATTAAGATCAACTTGGAGTGCAGGAGAAGAAATTGCTCTAGATTTTACACAAAGTGGAACAGCAGTAGCACGAATGACCGCTGAATATTTTACTGGAGTTGACTGGGGTACTAATTTCTATACCACAAATGGGACTCTTAATGCTTCTCCTACACTGACTTTGCGAGGCTCTGGCTTTGTTGGAATTGGCACTGACTTACCCACCGACCTTCTCTCTCTAACCACAGGTAACTTAAGAATAGGAGCCTCCACAGATGTAAGAGGGACCACAGCAGGAACAAATCAAGTAATACTCTTTGATGGTACAGCACCAGTAGGAACATTAACAAATGGTATCTCTCTTTATTCAACAGCAGGTGAATTAAGAGTAATGGACTCAGCAGGTAATGCTACATTACTTTCACCTCACGAGAATACAAACAACTACTGGATATTTGACTCACAGAACTCTGAAACAAGAAAAAGTCTAGTCATAGATATGGAACTTATGATGAAGGATATTAACAGACGTCTAGGATTCAATTATGTACATGAAACTATTCTTGATGAGAATGGAGATCCAATACCACAAGATACTCTTCCACTTTCCGGGTGGAGTATAAGTGAGGATGGTACACTTACGGTGAAGAAGGTACAGACGGATGAATTATGCGTCGGGCAAACATGCGTGACAGAAGACCAGCTAAAGCAACTTTTGCAAAATGGAAATACCGAGCTCGCTCCTCAGCCTGCCTCCCCACCCGCGCCTGAGCAGACTCCGCCACCAGAAACGGAAGTTATTGATGTGACTCCAGCACCCGTAGATAACACAATAGTACCGGGACAAGATATTCCCCTCACAACAGATACCACTCCAGCGTGGGAGCCTACACTCAGTAATTAACTTTATTTAAGTTGTATATTCCTGTATAATGAAGGATATTTCATTAAGTCGGAAATTTTAACAGTAATCAATAAATACAATGCACTCAAACATCTTTGATAGAATTTCTTTTTGGTCACTTTTTTTAGTCATAACATTATTGCCGCTGTTCTTTTTGCCTTTTACGAATATTCCAGTAGAAACTTCAAAAGGTCTGCTTTTGGTTCTTGGGCTTGTTTCTTCTATAGTATTCTGGGGTTTTGCTCGGTTTTTTGATGGTAGAATTATTTTTTCTAAATCTACCACACTACTCGCGAGCATGGGAATAATTTTAGTACTACTCGCGTCAGCTATTTTCTCGAAAGCTTCTGACGTTTCTTTTTTTGGAACAATGTTTGATATTGGCAGCTTCTGGTTTATTTTTGCTGGAATGCTACTCATGTTTATGTGTTCTATCATTTTCCGAAATCCAAAGAATTCAAAGATACTTTTATTTGGTACGCTTCTTTCGGGTGCATTAGTATTAATTTTCCAAACTGTTCATCTTTTTCTTCCTAAAGTTCTATCATTAGGAGTATTGGCTGATAAAACAGGAAATGTACTGGGTTCGTGGAACTCTCTGGGGCTGTTTGCTGGTTTTTCTCTTCTGATGTCTCTGATAATTGTAGAATTTTTCTTGACCACCAAGAGAGAGAAGGCGATACTTTCGGGCCTAATAATTTTATCACTTATAATTGCAGCAGTTGTTAATTTTTCTCTGGTTTGGACTCTAGTAGGCGCTTTTTCTGTAATTATTTTTATTTACAAAGCATCTTTAATCTCTAAAAATAAAAAAGTAGATTCTGGCGCAGATATGGAATCGAGAATGGCTAATTTCCCTGTGTTTTCCTTTGCTATAATAATAGTTTCACTTTTATTTTTTATTTCTGGGAATTTATTAGGAGGATTTATCACGAACAAACTACATATACAAAATAGCGAAGTAAGTCCATCGCTTTCTTCGACTATGCAAGTTACCAAATCTGTACTCAAAACAAACCCAATTGTTGGGGTGGGACCTAATAGATTTGGAACAGCTTTTGCAATGCATAAGCCTCTTGCCATAAACAATTCACAGTTTTGGGATACATTTTTTAATTCTGGGTCTGGGCTATTGCCAACGATGGTTTCCACTACGGGCTATCTGGGGATTCTTGCATGGCTTGTATTTTTTGCTCTATTTCTTTATAGCGGAATTAAATCTATTTTTTCGAGAACTGAAAAGGAAATAAATTGGGAAAGAATGGCATTCTTTGTCCTTTCGCTTTATCTTTTTGTCTCGGCATTTTTCTACTCCACTGGTCCAGTAATTTTCCTCTTGGCGCTTGCCTTTGCAGGGGTATTTGTCGGACTTTCTTCGTCACACCAAATTAAGGGGGAAGTTACATTGATGTTCTTGAATGATCATAGAAAAAGCTTCTTTTCGATGTTGTTTTTGGTTTTGCTTATTATTCTGTCTGTTGCTGTATCCTTCAAATATATTGAACGATTAATATCTGTTTCGTATTTTGGAAAAACTGTAAATGCCTCCACTGTTCCGCTTGCTGAATCGAATATTAGCAAAGCACTTACTCTTTACCAGAACGATTTATATCTTCGCACCTATGCTCAAGTTTATTTGGTTAAATTGAATTCTCAAGTTCAAACTGGCTCGACACCAACGGACGCAGATAAAGCTTCGATACAAGCTACGTTAGATCAAGCTGTAAATGGAGCTAGACTCGCAATAGCTTATGACCCGAGAAATTATTTGAATTTCCAAACACTCGGCTCCGTATATCAAACCGCGGCAACTCTGGGAGTAAAAGATGGATATACCAAGGCTGTTGAACAATATAAAATTGCTTCAACCCTCAATCCCAATAATCCAGGCTTAAGGCTCGCCATGGCGACTGCCTCTTTTGCTGACGGTAAAATTCAGGATGCAAAAGATTATATCAACCAAGCATTAGAGCTCAAGCCAGATTATATCGAGGCATTGTTGGTTTTTTCCCAGATAGCGAAGAGCGAGGGGGATACAACAAGTGCCTTGTTTTATGCAAAGCGCGCTCAGGCACTCTCTCCTTCAAATTCTGATTTAAATAAATACATTGATTCCCTGAATAAAGCGCCGGCGAGCACAACCCCAACTCCAAGCGAAAGTAAGACTGTTAGTCCTGCTGCCAAGAATTAATAACGATGCAT
The DNA here is from genome assembly GCA_039928455.1 of Minisyncoccota bacterium. Taxonomy (GTDB): domain Bacteria; phylum Patescibacteriota; class Minisyncoccia; order Phycocordibacterales; family UBA9973; genus UBA9973. The sequence goes on from JBDSTB010000021.1 coordinate 9,751, forward strand.
AAACTCCTGGGGTTCTTCGGAAAAAAATACGGGAGTGTCAACCAAGCGGCTCTTCTCCTGGGATTTTTCGCTTTTCTTTCACAGGTTCTGGCATTGTTCCGAGACAGGTCCATTGCCCATTTTATCGGCCCAACTCCGCTTCTCGATGCCTACTATGCGGCATTTAGAGTGCCTGATTTAATATTTATTTCTATAGCATCTCTTGCTTCAATCACGGTTATTATTCCTTTTCTTGTGGCTAAAATGGATGGGGGAAAAGTGACCCCGGAGGCAAAAAAATATCTCAATGACGTATTCACAGTTTTTTTAGGTGCTTTAGTTTTTATTTCATTAATAGCTTTTATTCTGATGCCGTATCTGGTTCATTTTATTGCCCCCGGATTCAGTCCTCCAATGCAAGAGAAAGTAATTGAGCTTTCTCGCATAATGCTTCTTTCTCCAATTTTAATGGGACTTTCAAATTTATTCGGAACAGTTACTCAGCTTTTTCAAAAGTTTTTCATCTACTCTTTAAGTCCTATTTTATACAACTTTGGGATAATAATTGGTGTAATTTTTTTGTATCCTCATTTCGGAGTAACTGGGATGGCGATGGGAGTGGCACTCGGCGCTCTTCTACATTTTTCTGTTCAAGCTATTGCATCAGCGAATTGCGGTTTTGCTCCGCGATTTTCTCTTAAAATAAATTTTCCTGACATAAAACGCGCTGTGCTCACATCTCTACCGCGCACACTTGGCCTTGCCTTTAATAATCTTGCCCTTATTTCAATAATAGCCCTGGCCTCATACTTAAAGCCAGGATCTATTTCTGTATTTAACTTTTCTTTTAATCTTCAGTCCGTGCCCCTCAATATTATCGGAATTTCTTATGCAGTTGCAGCTTTTCCCACTCTTGCAAAATCCTTCTCCGCGGGGAAAATGGATGAATTCAGAATGCAACTACGCTCTGCCGCTAAGGCAATTATTTTCTGGTCTCTTCCTGTTACTTTTCTTTTTATTGTTCTCCGAGCACAGATTGTCCGCGTTATATTGGGTTCTGGGTCCTTCTCATGGGACAATACACGCCTCGTTGCTGCGTCTCTCGCGATATTCTCTGTTTCCGTCATTGCGCAGGGGATGATTGCGCTCCTTTCTCGTTCTTACTATGCGCTAGGTAATACAAAGCGACCGCTAACAGTAAACTTGTTCTGCTCTATTCTAATAATTATTTTATCTTATGTTTTCATCCATCTCTTCGAAGGAGTAATGGGCTTCAGATACTTCATTGAATCTTTACTCAAAGTAACAGATATCCCGGGGACTGAAGTGTTGATGCTTCCACTTGCATATTCCACTGGAACTATTCTCAACTTTGCTCTCCATTGGTTTTTCGTAAAGAAAGATTTGATGCAAAATGAATCTTTTATCGCTAAGACTTTCTTTCAGAGTTTGGGTGCTTCATTTTTCTTAGGTTTGGTGTCCTACTTAAGCTTAAATATTTTATCTCCAATCTTCGGAACTACAACTTTCTTTGGCGTTTTCTTCCAGGGACTTATTTCTGGCATATTAGGAATTACCGCAGCAATCATTGTGCTTTACCTCTTAAAGAACGAAGATTTAGAAGTTCTTATCAAAACTTTCCAAACCAAGTTCTGGAAGACCAAGATTCTTCCTCCCGCCCAAGAGGGACTATAAATTTAAGCTTTCAAATATAGGGTATTTCTGCTAGAATCAAATTCAACCTCTTAGGTTTTTTTATGTTTAGCTACAAAAGCACAATTTCATACATCTGGCCGACCGTGAGCAAACACAAAACGGCGTTTTGGGGATTATTTATCCTTTACGCTTTTCGTGTAGGGCTTGCTGCTATTATTGTTCCTCTTTTTTATAAAAAGATTGTAGATGTAATTTCGGGAGGAGGAGACAACAGAGAATTGCTTGCTCCGGCACTTTTCCATTCTATTTTTTATATTGCACTTGTATCTGTGGCTGCCTGGTCGTTCGGACGTATTACTCAACATGTCACAGTAAAATTTCAATCTTCTGTAATTCAAGATTTGCAGGATTTTTCATTTCGGAAATTACACGGCCACTCCTATACCTTTTTTGCTAACAATTTTTCTGGCGCCTTAGTTAATAGATCCAGGAAATTTGTACGTGCCTTCGAATCTTGCCACGATATGTTGATGGATAATTTCTGGTCTTCGTTCGTACTACTCGTTTCAATATTTGTTGTTTTCCTTTTCGAAGCAAAAATTCTCGCTTTTATATTCCTTGCGATGTACTTAGCTTATCTTTTTGTGCTCGTGGTTATGGCACGTAAAAAAATGGAATATGACATAGCAGAAACAAAAGCAGATTCACAAGTTACTGCTCATATCGCAGATACTATAACTAATGTCATAGCAATTAAATCTTCTTCTGCTTTTCCGCGAGAGTTGAAAAACTTCCAAAAAGTTATTACAGAGGAGGCAAGGCTGCGGCTTAGGGCATGGCTCTATGGTAACAAGCAGAACACTATCCAGGCGGCATTATCAAATGGCATAACCATTATTGCAGTAATTGTTTCAGGTTTTCTGTGGCTTCAAGGTAAAATTTCTCCTGGTCTTTTTGTCTTAATTCAGAGTTACACTGTTACTATCGGGCATCAGTTCTGGGACTTAGGTAGAGCAACAACGAGATTTAGCAAGGCGATGTCGGACATGAAAGAAATGGTGGATATTTTCAAAGAACTTCCCGACATAGAAGATGTTAAAAACCCAGAGGAATCAAGAATAAATGAAGGTGTTATAGAAATGAAAAAAGTAGACTTCGTATATCTAAATGGCACAGAAGTTTTCAAAGGTTTTAATTTACATATCAAGTCTGGGGAAAAAATTGGCTTAGTTGGGCATTCTGGGTCCGGTAAGTCCACCATCACAAAGCTCTTAATGAGATTTCTTAATATAAATTCTGGAGAAATATTAATTGACGGCCAAAATATTACTCATATAACTCAAGATGATCTTCATAATAATATTTCTTATATTTCTCAGGAACCGATTTTATTTCATAGAAGCATAAAAGATAACATTGCCTATAGCTGGCCGGAAGCAGGGGAAGAGCAAATATTAGAAGCAGCGAAATTGGCGCACGCTGATGAATTTATTAAATCCCTCCCACAAGGGTACTCTACATTGGTTGGAGAGAGGGGAGTTAAGCTTTCCGGCGGCGAAAGACAGAGAGTTGCAATAGCGAGAGCAATGCTTAAGCCAACCCCAATATTGATTTTAGATGAAGCGACAAGCTCACTCGATAGTATCAGCGAATCTTTCATTCAAGACGCCTTTGATAAGTTAATGAAAGGCAAGACTACGATAGTCATTGCTCATCGACTTTCAACTATACAAAAAATGGATAGAATTGTAGTGTTAGATAAAGGAAAAATTGTAGAAGAAGGAACACACAAGGATTTATTACAAAAAGAAGGAGGACTTTATAAATCGCTTTGGGATCACCAAACTGGAGGTTTCTTAGAATAAATAAAATTAACAGATGGATTTAAAACAAATTAGAAACTTCAGCATCATAGCTCACATTGACCATGGTAAAAGCACCTTGGCTGACAGAATGCTCGAAATTACAAACACTGTGCCAGAGCGTAAAATGCGAGATCAAGTTCTTGACTCAATGGAGCTCGAACGCGAACGGGGGATTACTATAAAGATGCAGCCAGTTCGAATGGAGTATAAATTAAATAGTGAAAATTATGTTCTGAATTTGATTGATACCCCTGGCCACGTGGACTTCTCTTATGAGGTTTCGAGGGCACTAAAGGCTGTAGAAGGCTCAATTTTGCTCGTAGACTCGACACAGGGAGTACAGGCTCAAACCCTTACTACACTTGCCATGGCACGCCTGGGAGAAGGTGAAGGGAAAGTTATAAAGAAGATTATTCCTGTGCTTTCTAAGATTGATTCACCCTTAGCCCGCGTTGCAGAAGTTAAAGAAGAAGTGGTTAAGCTTTTAAACTGTAGAGAAGAAGATATATTGGAAGTCTCAGGACGTACCGGCGAAGGAGTAGAAAATCTGCTTAAAGAAATAGTTAAAAGAATTCCAGAGCCTCGCATAAAATATGAGGGTGAAAATAATCTCCGTGCCCTTGTCTTTGATTTTAAATATTCGAACCATAGGGGAGTCATAGTATTTGTCCGAGTTCTTGATGGGAAAATCAAGAAAGGAGAAAATTTGTTTTTCTCAGTTTCAGATGAAAAGTTCGTTGCCTTGGAAGTGGGAACTTTTTCTCCCGAAGAAACTCCAAGAGAATATCTTGAGGCTGGAGACATTGGGTATATTGTTACGGGTATTAAAAAGCCAGGTATTGCTTCTGTTGGGGATACTATTGTTAAAGCTTCTAATCCTCTCCCAGCACTCGAAGGATACATGCAGCCGATGAGCGTAGTATGGGCAAGTATTTTCCCCGAAGATGCGGATGACTTCTCGCTGCTCAAATTAGCTCTCGGCAAGCTTCGCCTTTCGGATTCATCTTTTTCGTTCGAAGAGGAATCTTCTGGGTCTTTGGGCAGGGGATTTCGGCTTGGATTCCTAGGCATGCTTCATTTGGAAATTATTACAGAAAGATTAAAGAGGGAATTTAATCTAGATTTGGTTATAACCACTCCATCTATAATTTATGAAGTGGTAAATTTACAAGGTAAGAAAGAAAAAATTTATTCTCCATATTTTTTTCCGGATGATTCTAATATCAAAACTATTTATGAACCATGGGTGGATGTAAAAATAATTACCCCAGTGAAGTATATTGGTAATATCATGCAGATATTGTTTGACCACGAAGCGGAAGTTGGGGCGACGGAGAACTTCGGGGATAGTCGTTCTTCTATTACTGTAAAAATGCCGCTTAGAGAACTTATGCGCAATTTTTTTGACGAGCTCAAAAGTACTTCATCGGGGTATGGATCAATATCATATGATATTGCAGAAATGAGAGAGGCAAATGTTACGCGTCTTGATATTTTGGTCGCTGATGAGCCAGTACCTGCGTTTTCCAAAGTAATTTCAAGAAAAAGAGTAGAAGAAGAAGCAGAAAACTCAGTAGAAAGACTAGAAAAGCTCTTACCACGGCAGATGTTTACACTCAAAATTCAAGCCAAAGCCTTCGGGAGGATAATTTCTTCTCGTTCACTCTCTGGAATGAAAAAAGATGTTACCCAGCACATGTATGGAGGAGATATAACCCGAAAAATGAAACTTCGTGAAAAGCAAAAGAAGGGTAAAAAGAAAATGAAAGAAAGGGGGAGAGTAAATATTCCTCAAGAAGTTTTCCTTAAGATGATGAGGAGTCAAGAAAAATAAAAAAAACTGAAGTTATTTATTGAGGGCGAAAAATCGGCGAGTAGAGCAAAATCATGCTTACTATGATAAGCAAGCTAAGTGCTGCCCAGATAAACTGTATTTTCTTTTGGTGTTTTTTATTGAAAAGCATAGTACAATTACTATATCACAATATATTTATAATGAGAAATTTCCAGAAAAAAAGAGTGTGGAGAAAGATAATGGAGTCGAAGCCTGTTTTAGTGATGCTCATTGTGCTTCTTTTGGTCTTTTCTTGGAGTATTATTGGTTTTATCGGGAAACTTCAAGTTACCAGCGAGAACAAGAAGATAGCGGAGAAGAAAGTAGCAGAACTACAGAAGCAAAAGGATGAATACAATGCAAAGATTGAAAAACTTAAAACCCAAAATGGTGTTGAGGAGACAATAAGGGATACTTATGGCTTGGCAAAAGAAGGAGAGGGATTAATCGTAGTAGTTGATGATCAGAGCGCGATTGACGCAGCTGCAAAGAGGGATTCATCTGGTTTCTGGTCGCATGTATTTTTCTGGAATAATTGGTTCAAATAAGATTCGCTTTGCGGGATTAGTTTAGTGGCAGAATGAGTCCTTCCCAAGGATTAGACGCGGTTTCGATTACCGCATCCCGCACAATTTATCTAATTTTATTTTGCTTGACAGGTATGATATAATATAAATATTAGTAAATAATTATAGCAGTAGGTTTCTACTGGAAGAGAGAAAATATGAAGAACGTAACAATTTATTCAACACCGTCATGCCACTACTGCCATATGGCAAAAGAGTTTTTTACTGCAAATAATATTGCTTTTACAAATTTTGACGTTGCAGGAGATGCAGAAAAGAGAAAAGAAATGGTAGAAAAGAGCGGACAGATGGGAGTACCTGTAATACTAATAGGGGACGACTTGGTTATCGGTTTTGATAAGCCTAAAATTACTCAGCTTCTAGGAATCGCTGCTTAATACAAAACTCTATAGAATATTGATGATCCATCCGAAGAGGCTGAATCTGTTTTCCTGCTGGAAGAGAAAATCTTCAACTTTTCCTTGTTCTTCTATTAATATCTTCTGGTGTTCAGTGATGAGTGCTTGGTCAGCGGCGTCTTGTGTTTCTTTAGACATTTTTTTTAATAGCGCTGCTTGGTCCTTTATCTGTGCAAGCTGAAATTTTAGTATTCCAAGATTTGTTCCGAGCAGAAAGGTTTTGAAGCCGTGATTATTTCTGTTTATATTATTCATGGTCGTCTCAAGAGTCTCTACTGAGAAAGCTTGCTTGTCTATTGTGTCTTCCAGCTCTTTTTCAAAAAGATCTCTATTATACGTGTCAAAGGGGCTTGCATTAGAGCTAAGAGCGCCATCATTTAATGTATTAGATACTTTATTTTCTGCTGAAATATTACCCAATTCTGTATTGCTTGCTAAAACTGCAAAGGGAATATTGCTCTCCAGTGCTCCGTATTTATACATACTTTCACTTTCAGGAATTTTATCAGTATTTGTTATTGTGCTTGCGGATGCGTTGGTAAAGACAAGAAGGCTTAATGCTAATGCGTAACTGATTTTCTTCAATTTTTGACTTTGTGCTGTTTTGTGCATATTTATATGGCTATTTTTAATAATTTAATATGTATTTAATATGCCGTAAAATAGCATAAAATATTACAAAATAGCGGAGTTACAGGTTCTGTGATAAATTTGATAGTACAGTAGTCTAATTAGGTCAAATTGCCCTTGTAGTTCAATGGATAGAACAGTCCCGTCCTAAGGGATAGATGTAAGTTCGATTCTTGCCGAGGGCACAGATAGCGAAAAGCAGATAAACAGCCGAGAGTTGTGACCAAAAGGGGTATTTATGGTAAAATTGTTGTTATGAAAATAGAAGGATCACCATTAGCTTCAATATCTACTGA
>JBDSTB010000022.1:0-6744 GCA_039928455.1 Minisyncoccota bacterium
ACCAAAGACCGAAACTATGTGCCCCTCCATGTGATTCACGGGGATTAAAGGAACATTCCATTTTTGTGCTAATTCCTGCGCAAAAGTAATCCCCGCCCAAAGAGCTATTTCTAGCCCGGGTCCGTAGGTGACTGCAATGGCATCAACCGGAACTTTCTTCTTTTCAAGTTTTGCTTCTATGAGAGATGCTTTCAGAAGTATTGGCAAATTCCTGGTGTGCTCTCTTTTGGCAAGCATGGGATATACGCCTCCGTAAGGAATATGAATTTTTATTTGGGAATTCGAGTTATCGGCTAAAACTTTAAAAGAAGCATTTTGTGTGCCTCCTTTTGCTTCAAATATTGTAATACCGGTATCGTCACAAGACGTTTCAATGCTTAATATTTTCATAATAAAAAACGCGTGTAGGAATAAGTCTTAGTTATGGGTGATATCGATTCCGAGTTCTCTCGCCCTGTGTAGAAGTGGGTCTTTTTCGTGTGTGTAATCTAGGCCAGTATCATGTTCCATCTTGAGAATTTTAGCCCAAGCCTCCTTGAGATTTTTTATAGCATCTTCTCGTGGGTTATGGTCTAAGTTCTGTGATTTTTCGATTGGGTTATTCATAAAATAATTATAGCTCAAAAATATAATGCGTCAATGTGCGCGATACAGGATTCGCTGCTACGTCGGCAAGTGAGTTTCGATCTACGATAGCGAAACTCCTTTCGAATCTGCACAGGGCTGAATCAATTCAGTCCTTATCCCGCTGTGCGCGATACAGGATTCGAACCTGTGGCCTACCCCACGTCAAGGGGTCGCTCTACCAACTGAGCTAACCGCGCTTATAAATATAGAATATACCTAATATTTACTTTAAAAACAAACAAGTGGTATAATTTCCTGATGAAAACCGAGGCTGGTGTGCCCAATAAGAAGCCTGAGCTAAAGATAGAAAATATTAAAACCCCGGATAGAAACGAAGTTTCTTTTTGTCCAGAACGAGGCGGGATAATAACTTCTCTTAAATTTAATGGCACGGAAATATTATATTTCGATCAAGCAACATTCCTCGACCCAAGTAAATCAGTAAAGGGAGGTATTCCAATTTTATTTCCAAACGCGGGTCCAGCCCACCAAAATTCCCAAACCACAAATAATTTCCCCGCTCTAGCAAAACATGGATTTGCTAGAGAAAAGAAATGGAGAGGGAATAAATGGAGAAATGGTTTTCAGGAAGATCTTCTTTCTGATGAGGATACTAAAAAAGCTTTTCCTTACGATTTCAAACTTTCTCTTAGTGGTCAATTCACTAGTGATGGATTTTTTACTATTTTACAAAATGTAGAAAACCGAGAACAAGACCAAGAATTGCCCATTTCCATTGGACTTCATCCGTATTTTAGAGTTCCAGGAGGCGATAAAAGTGGTATCAAGTTTGAGTTTGAAGGAGGAGAAGATGCTGAAGAAGGAGTCACTGACTGGGCAAATGGTGTCTCGATTTCTATAGAAAATCCAAAAATAAAAGACAAGGATGCCATAATGAAAATAGTAATTCCCCAATTTGGAATTATTACTATGGATGTTTCGCCACTATATAAAAGGATTTGGATATGGTCTCTTCCCGGGAAAGACTTTATTTGTGTTGAGCCGGTCATGAGAGATAGTGGCGGACTTGTAGATGATCCTGAAATGATACCTGAGCTAGGAGAATTAGAAGCATATCTTAAAATAAAATTTGAAACTTTTAATAAACCAAAAAAGGCGGGGAAAAAACCATAAGCTTGATTTGGGCTCTATGTTGAGAATTTTTCTAGTATTGCGAGCTCTGCCCTAGTGTTTGCGCCCAATGCTTCATGAGGCTCAATATCGATAGACTCTGTTTCTACTCCTTCTTCGGTTGCAATCTTAATAAGGTCCGTCAGATAGTATTCTTCTTGAACATTGTTTTTTTTAATTTTTGATAGCTCATGCCACAGCCATTCTGCATCAAAGCAGAAATAGCATGGATTCACTTCTGTAATTTTTATTTCTTCATCTGTTGCGTCCTTAAACTGAATGTCTTTTATTATCTGTCCTTCCTTGTTTCTAATAATTCTAGAAAAATTTACGAAATTAATATGCCAATCTTTAAAATCTGGCAGTTTCACTGTCGCCATAGTTATTTTCTTGCCAGATTTAATATGCTTATCATTTATTTTTCTGATTGTCTCTGGATGAATGAGTGGCATATCGCCGTAAAGGATTAAAATATTATCTCCTTTATCTATTAGATATTCCTTTGCCATATTTACTGCGTGTCCCGTACCAAGCTGCTCATCTTGGGAAATGAAATGGCATTTATGGTTTGTTTTTTTCAGCTCTTCAATTACTAGCTCTTTCTTATATCCCACTATAACAACTGGCTCGGGGTCTATACCGGACTTTTCTATCGCTTCCATCAGGCGACTGATCATAGATCTGCCTTTAACCTGGACAAGCACTTTCGGTAGTTCAGTTGCCATTCTAGTGCCTTTGCCTGCAGCAAGAACTATTATTTTGGTTGTATTTTTCATCCCGTACGAAATAGGAAATCTTTAGATTTCCGAATTTAATTTATTTATAGTGGTTATGAAACGCTAACTTATTTTTGTTCATATAGCAAGTTTATTAACTGAATGATTTCGTACGGGACAAGTTTTAGCTTTTTGTCTCTCTTTTTTCTATGGACTTAAGTATTTTAGGAATTTTTTTGAAATCTTTGAGTAAAACATCTCGCATAGATCCGTTGTATAGCGCTGCAGCTGGATGGTAAAGTGGATAGAAATACTCTGTCGTCATACCTTTAAATTTTTTAATAAATAATTTTCCGTGAGCGTCACCTATTTTTAATTCCGGGAAAAAGCTGTTCATCGAGTGTCGTCCGAGGAAGATGACGAGGGTGGGTGATATTAATTTCAATTCCTCCAGCAGCCATTCTTGGCAGTCAGCTTTTTCTTTGGGGTTGGGATCCCTATTGTTCGGGGGGCGGTACTTTACAATACTTGTGATGTAAATATCTTTTCTTTCTAATTTTATTGTTTCCAGCATTTTATTCAAAAATTTCCCCGCAGCTCCAATGAAAGGTTTTCCTATTTTGTCTTCATTTTTCCCTGGTGCCTCGCCGATAAAAACAATGTCGGCATTCGGATTGCCGTCGCCGGGGACAGCCTGCGTAGTCACTTTCCGGAGTTCGCATTTACAGTTTGCTATCCATTTCTTATGTATATTTTCTAATTTTTCATTCTTGTTCATATTTTTTTCCCAGTATATCATTATAGTCTTTTTGCGATTTTTAATAAAATAATATAAGATAAGCTTAGTTAAAATTTAATACATTGGCCCTATCGTCTAACGGTTAGGACATCGCCTTTTCAAGGCGGTAATCAGAGTTCGATTCTCTGTAGGGTCACACGAGCCAAAAACATTAGCTTCTGCAAATAGTTTTGGATCGCTGGTGATATCCTCACGGATAAATCGAAAGTCGGAGGACTGACGAGTCCGAGACGGGGTCGCGAAAATTTTCAGCAGAAAATTATTTGTGGCCGAAAGTGTACTCGCGTTTCTCTGTAGGGTCACAATTCGAAACTTCAGTAGGAGTGAGAATAATTCCCCAGTTTTAAAATGAAAAAAAACATATTCTGGTATCAAAATAAGGAGCCCGCTGTAGGTGAAAAGCTATCTGGAAATATTTCTACTGATGTTGTGGTTGTCGGTGGTGGAATGGCAGGGCTTTCTTGTGCTCAAAGACTTCGTGAAGCGGGTATGAGCGTTGTGTTAGTTGAAAAAGATTTTTGTGGGACTGGAGCGAGCGGTAAAACATCGGGATTTATCACTCCCGACTCGGAAATAGAATTGAGTTCACTCCTCCGAAACTATGGCAGAGAAAAAGCAAAGAATATTTGGGAATTTGTCCTCTCGGGCGTTGAAATGATTCGTAAGAATATTAAAATAAACAATATTCTATGTGACTACCAAGTACAAGATTCACTTTTTATTGCTAATAGCTCGACAAAGACAAAATATGTAGAGGAAGAACACAGTGCTCGAGAAACTCTGGGATATACGAGTAATCTCTATAACGCAAAGGATTTGGAAAAAATAATTGGAACTAATAATTATAAAAGTGCAGTCAGATATCCTGATACTTTTGCCATGAATTCCTATCTGTATTGCCAAGCTCTCCGAGACATTATTATCAAAGTGGGTGTGAAAGTATATGAAGACACTAATGTTTTACGCATTAACCCGGACGGAGTGGATACCCCACTCGGTAAAGTGACTGCAAAGAAAGTGATTGTGTGCACAGATCGATTTATTCCTGATTTGGGTGTACTTCGAAAAGAAATTTATCATGTACAAACATTTCTAGGCATATCAAAGCAGTTAAACGAGAAGGAGATTAAGAAAATTTTCAAAGAAAGTAAAATGATGGTCTGGGACACCGATTTGGTATATAACTATTTTCGGGTAACGGGCGACAACAGAATTCTTCTTGGTGGTGGTGATGTTCTATATACCTATGCACATAATCCCTCCTACAATACGGCGCGTTTCAAGAGACGATTAACCGCTTATTTTAAAAAGAAATTTCCAAATGTTGCTATCGAACTAGAGTATGTATGGCCCGGCATGCTCGGAGTGAGTAAGGATCTGTTGCCTATTATGGGGGCTGATGAAAAAATGGAAAATGTTTGGTATGTTGGCGCTGCGACAGGACTACCATGGGCGGCGGCACTAGGCACATATGCAGCCGAGAAGGTTATAAATGGAAGAGATGAATTTGATGATATTTTTTCTTGGCGGAGGAAATTCATCATTGGCCCTCGCATGCAAGCTCTGCTAACAACGCCTGTAACTTATGCAGTATCGCACGGTATAGCAAAATATATAAAATAAGTTATACTTTTAATATGAGTAAAAAAATTATCTTAGGTGTTGTAGCGGTGGTGATTGTAGGAGTAGGATCCTTTCTCCTTTCACCACTTTGGCGTAATGTTGCGTTAGATGAAGCTCTACCTCAGGCACAAGTCGTTAAAGACAACATGGAAACTATGGATTCTGCAACCAAAGAGAGGTTTATGATAGAAGTTGAGGCGATGAAAGACAATGTAATGGTAAAGGAGGAAAGTATGCCAGTCAATGCGCCAGCCGTACAGAAAGAAGCGTCATTGGTGGCGCGGGCACATGATGTCAAAGGCAAGGCGTTACTAGTTCAATCTGGAGATCAGTATTTTGTTCGTTTTGAGGATTTGAAAACCATCAATGGCCCCGACTTAAGGATTTATCTTTCTACTGAGCTTGGTGTCGATGACGCCATAGATCTAGGCGAGATTCGGGCAACCGAAGGAAATGTTAATTATATTATTCCAACTGGCACAGATGTGACAAAATATCACAACGTACTTATTTGGTGCCGAGCATTTGGAGTTTTGTTCAGTTATGCTGATCTTTCATCTTAGGAAGTATAGCTACCGTTCGCACTCCTCTCCTCCTTTGCGAGCGGGTTTGCGCGCGAACGGGAGGATGGACAAGGATGGTATAGCATGTGAGGATTTGAAATAAAAAACAAAAGTTCCTTAGTTCAATAGAGTTCTTTAAACAAGCGGGAATTTTTATCCTGACGTTACTCTGCCTAGAAACCTAACCCTATGTCTGAACATCCATTTTGCTATTTCTACTAGCGCAATATTCAGAACAGACCACGCAATTATTAGCCACATCCAAGAAAACGGCATTGGTTTTATTTCAAAGATATTTCGAAAGAAGGGAATAGACATAGTAGCTATCAAGAGACCCATGCCAATCATAATTGCCACATTGAGCTTCGTGTTGGAGAATGGATTGTAAGAGAACAAAGACTTATGGAGGCTTCTAAATGAAAAAGAAATAACTAAAATATATACTGAAAAACATACAAAGAAAACAGAACGAGCAACCTCTATATCAACACCATAACGCAATAGTCCATAATATAGGAAGAACAACAATAGTGAGCTTATGGTTCCAAGGCCGAAGGATAAAACTTTTACCTCAGTTGTTAATAAATTTTTTCTAAACTTCTTTTTATCAATTCCCTTATCTAGGTCCTCATCATAAGCGAAAGCGAGTGCGGGCAAGCTTCCAGTAAAAAGGTTGACCCATATAATCTGTAGTGCGGTTAGAGGTAATGCGACATTAATGATGAGACTTCCCCCGATAACGAAGACTTCATCGAGTGCATTCGCCATTAGGTATATAAAAGTTTTCCTTATATTTGCGAGAATCCTTCTACCTTCATCTATCGCCATACTTATTGTCTGGAAGTTGTCGTCAAGTAGTACCAAGTCTGCGGCACTCTGCGCTACGTCTGTTGCAGATCCGAGAGATATACCTATATCCATTGACTTTAACGCTGGCGCGTCGTTGACACCATCCCCGGTCATAGCTACTATTTCTCCAGTTTTTCGATACAAATTACCAATCCGAAGCTTGTCCTCCGGGGTTACTCTGGCAAATATTTTGATTCTACCTATAATTTCCTCAAGCTGCGAGTCTGTCATTGTATGAATATCGTCTCCGGTCAATACGTGTTCATCGTTTACCTCCCAGTCGAGACTTCTCGCAACAGAAATAGCCGTCCCCTTTAAGTCACCTGTTATGATTACTACTTTTACACCATGGCTTTCGATATTTTTTACTGCTGCTGGGATTTCTTCTCGCAGAGGATCAAAGAAAGATAAAGTTCCCTCGAAAGTAATATCCTTT
>JBDSTB010000023.1:0-2314 GCA_039928455.1 Minisyncoccota bacterium
TAAAATAATTTTACAAACCAACCCAACAAACTAAATTTACTTTCATTGGTTTTAACAAAATCGTTAATTTTCTGTTGCTCTAGTGTCAGTGCATCAATCTCGCTTTGTAAAGTTGTTTTATTTGTTGGATCTGTTGTCTTATCTAATAGTTTTTTTAGCTGGTCAATCTGATTGCCAGTTGTCACCATTGCACTACGCAATTGACCGATATTTTTATAATCTGTTCCAAATAAAAATGTTTTGAATCCACTTCTTTTTTTGATTTTATCTATCTCGTTCGCCACGTTATCCTTAGAATCATTCTGCTGTTGAGCTATGGCCTTTACCTGTTCACCTATTCCACCTTTCTCTCTATCAGCCACGTCTAAAAGATTTTGAACAAATGTTGCTACGGCACTTCGATGCGATGCGCCATTAACTTGGCTATTCTTATTTTCGCTTTCATTGACGTCATCTTGTTCTTCATTTATTTTTGCTTGTCTCTCGTTTATTTTTTCTTGATTCTTATTTATTCTATCCTGATTCTCGTTTATTCTATCTTGATTTTCATTCACATCTATTGCTTGGGCGAAGGCAGCTGGAGAAAGCAACAGCAATAACGCTAGTGACATTACAAATAATTTTCTATTTTTTTTCATAAATTTTATATATACTAACTAATAAATTAAATACGCGACCATTGTTTGATTATATCACGGTTCCCTTCGACAAACTCAGGATAAACAATCCACTACACCCGTGAACCCCAAACCAAAGCAAACTTGCTACGGGGCATGCTTTCTGTGACTTATTTATTGGCTAAAAACGATGCGCGACCTAGCCTCGCCCGTGGCCGGTCTATGGCCGAGGGTGAACGAAGTGAGAACTGCGATTTGTAATCATAATGGTTATATTTATATCCCAGATTTTGGAAAAAATCTATAAAAAACTTGCAAACGCTAAAACTACACCAGCCCCAAGCAAGCACCCTGCCATTTTGCCTACAGCCGAACCGAGAATTGTTCTTTTGTCTGAAAAAGAATATGCTTCCGCCCAGTAGCCCTCAAATAATCCTGCGATACCATCAGTGATAGCATTACCGACAACTCCCCCAATGACTGCTCCTGCCACACCTGCAACCTCTCCACCTATGACAGCCATCAGAGCAAGGATACCGTTATCAATAATACCAAAAATAATATCTGGCATAACTGATGATATTTTTATTTTGAACAGTTTTAGTGAGAGAAGGCAAATGATAGCTAAGGCGATAAGAACATAACCTATAAGTTTTAATTGGTAAACAAAGAATGTGCTCACGAAAAATATTACTATGCACAAGACCACGACATTAAGAATTGAAGCTAAGAGTTTTTTGTTCATATAATAGAATTATTATACCAGTTCCAGCGTCCGATTAGTATACAAAAAAACGCCTTGATTTCTCAAGGTGTTTTTTATTGCGCGACCCAGTAGACGACGCTAGAACTGGTATTAAGGCACATTGTTCATCACTCCCCTCGTAATCGGTCCCAAAAATCCGACAGCGGGGGTAATGTTTTTAGCTTTTTGAAACTTAATTACGGCTGCTTTGGTTTTAAGACCAAAGTAAGTTGTTTCATTCCCTGTGGAACCGAAACCATTTAGTGAAACGATAAAGCCATGGGTATTTAAATATTTTTGTAGCTCTTTGACGTCAGAGTGGCGCATACCTAGTTTAAGATTATTTAGAAATTGGAAAGCTAATGATGTATTGGATGGTGAGTTTAATGGAGGCGTCGATGAAGTAGTACAAGGTAGTCCTGTGGTGGTGCTAAAGAGTGCTCCTAGTGTACAGACTGTAGGAGTTAAAGGAAGAGGACAAGGATTACCTGTGCTTGTGCTAAAGAGGTCTCCTGGTTTGCAGTCTGTTGGTGGAGGAGTCGCTGTCGCACATGGTAGACCAGTGGTTTTGTTAATGCCCTCACCTAAAGTACAGTCAGGAAGTTGAACCGGAATAACAACTGGTGACGATGATACGCTTCCTCCACTAGTGCCGCCAGAAGCTCTTATTCTTAAAGTAATAGTTACTTCTGGAGAAATTAATTTTCCTATAGCTACAAAGTTATCTTCTGCCCGTAGAGTAAGATCGAATGTTCCAGATTCGGTTGGAGTACCGCTTATAGTTGTGCCGGTTATAGTAAGACCGTCTGGTAGAGTTCCTGAGACAAGAGAGATTCCGACTGTTCCTTGTGAGTTTTCGGTAGTAAGAGTTTGAGAATAAGTAGAATCTTCTGTGCCAGGAGGAAGGCTTGTGGTGGTAAGTTTAATAAAGTCATAGATTATTACCCTACTA
>JBDSTB010000024.1:0-5981 GCA_039928455.1 Minisyncoccota bacterium
AGTATAACATTTGATCTTGATACTTCAGTTGCCGATGGTGAAACCGCTACTCCGTATTCAGTAGCATTAGGAACAATTACTACAACAAACAGTAAAGTATCGGGCTCCACTGATTCAGTGAATATGATCATTGCAGAAGGTGACACGAATGCTTCGGGTGGAATGGTAGTAACAGTTAGAAATGCCAACGGAGCAAATGGTTTGAAATCTACCTCTGTACCTGCGGACGACATAGGCAGTGCCGATGGAACAATTGCCAACGGCACTGAAAACTACGGCCTCTGTGTTATGACAGCAGGTCTTGTGGGATTTGCCCGATCATCTCCATATAACTCAGGAGCATGCGCTACAAACTCCGAAACAAATGCTATACAAGGTCTTACTTCAACTGGAGAAAACATATTAGACTCTGCGGCAGCTCCACTTAGTTCCGGTCATGCGGAAATATCAGTAAATGGTGCTATTTCCGGCACCACAGTTGCCCATTCAGACTATTCTGATACGCTTACATTTATTGCAACATCTACTTTCTAACTGTAGTTATTGAATTAGTGATGAAGAATGATTTAAATTACAAAGCACTGCTTACCCTTTTTGCGATAATGGCGCTTGGAGTATATCTTTTCCCTTCATCTGCGAATGCTTTAACCATGACTCCCACAAGATTTGAGATTAGTGGGAATCCGGGTGATTCACTTAGTGAAGAGATATTAATT
This sequence comes from Minisyncoccota bacterium, assembly GCA_039928455.1. Classification (GTDB taxonomy): domain Bacteria; phylum Patescibacteriota; class Minisyncoccia; order Phycocordibacterales; family UBA9973; genus UBA9973. The sequence continues at coordinate 717 of JBDSTB010000024.1, forward strand.
ATCAACGAAACTGAAGGAACCGAAACTTTCTATCCTTCTTTTGCTAATTTTGAGGCCCAAGGTGAATCCGGGAGTCCCGCCTTTGTCGAGCCCAAAGAAGGACTTGGAAGTTGGATGACAACTAGCACAAGTTCAGTAACGCTTGCCGCAGGACAGCAAAAGATTATTCCTTTTTCTATTACCATACCCAAAGATGCTGAGCCAGGAGGGCATTTTGCAGTGATTTTTTGGGGGACATCATCGGGAGCTAGTAGCGGTGTTGCAATCGGTGCGAAAACGGGGATACTAGTTTTGCTTTCAGTAAACGGAGACGTGAAAGAGTCCGCTGGATTACTTGACTTCAATACAACAAATAAACAATTTTTTTATAAAACTCTGCCTGTTTCATTCGAATATAGATTAAAAAATGATGGCGGAGACAGAATTAAGCCAGTTGGTTTTATAACTATTCGAGATACAGTTTTTTTCCCAGCTGAAAAGCTCGATGCAAACAAAATAGAGGGAAATGTCTTACCGAATAGTACTCGAAAGATAAAAGTTGATTGGCAGAAATATGAAAGACCAGTTGACTACGTTGTACCAACTAACCCAGTAAAAAAATTCTTTAGCAACGTCAGATATGAATGGAAGAATTTTGCACTAGGATTTTATTCTGCTAATTTAAATGTAGCTTACGGCTTGCACGGACAACAGGCGAAGAAAACAGTTTTCTTCTTTGTATTTCCGTGGGAGCTTGTAATTATTTTGATAATTGTGCTTGCCATTCTTTTCTTTGGAGGCCGAACCTTCATAAGAAGATACAATAGATCAATAATCGAGAAGGCGAGGGTGGGTAGAAACATGCCGCCTGAATCTTCTTATGGCTAAAAACTTTTCAAAAAAATTCTTAGTTTTTCTTTTACTTTTATCTTTATTTTCATACAGAAATACTTCTTTTGCTTTAATCTTAGTTGATACAGAAAATGTTTCGATCAGCGCACAGGTTGGAAATACTCTACCAGTAAATCCGGGTGGAGGAGGGTCAAGTGGAGGCAGCGTCGGAATACCGAAAACCTCCGTAAGGTTTTCTGGATTCGCATACCCAAATGGTACCGTGACGCTTCTAAAAGAAGGCATAGAATTAGCAACAGTTTCATCAGATTCTTCTGGCGCTTTCTCAATCACCCTAGAAGAAAGTTTTAATAAAAATATTCTCTATAGTCTCTTTGCTACTGACAGCGCCGGCAATAGATCTCTTTTGATTAACTATCCTATAGTTGTTTACACAGGATATTTAACCCAGCTGAGTGGTATTCGCTTTCCCCCAACTATTAATATCGACAAAACGGAAGTTAAGGTGGGCGACTACTTAACAGTTTCAGGCTATGCCGTACCGAATGAGGATATTGAATTGGTCATAGAAGGACCGGAAAAAAAAGTTTTCACTCTTACTACAAACAATAAGGGATTTTACACTGCAACACTACCCTTGGGAACTCTCGCTAAAGGGGATTACTTAGTTAGTGCCAAATATTCTAATGATACCCGTATAAGTAAATTGGTAAGCTTTACCATTGGAGACAACAATATAGCTGTTATAAAAAATACAACAAACATACCTGGCGACTGCAACGTGGATCATATAATAAATATTGTAGACTTTTCTATATTAGCTTTCTGGTATGGAAAGTTAAATCCACCTAAGTGTGTTGATACAAATTCTGACAATACGATAAACCTTACCGATTTCTCGATATTAGCATTTTATTGGACAGGATAAGAAAAAATATGAAAAAAATAATTTACACTTTAATAATTACTTCTTTCTTTCTTTTCGGCGTGAGGATTTCTTTTGCTGCGAGCGTTTCCATAAGCGCGCAAGAGTTTATAAAAGTAGGAGACACATTCGAAGTGATTGTGAGCGTTGACAGCGGAGGTGAATTAATAAATTCGATTGACATGGTGGTTGATTACCCTGAGGACCTTATTTCATTTGCCGGATATAAAACTGAAGAAGGAGTGGTGAAGCTTTGGATTTCTTCTCCCAAAGAAGCTAATGGAAAAATATCTTTTAGCGGGATAATACCTGGAGGAGTGCTGGGAGTGTATGATGCGAACCAAAAAGGATTAAGCGCTATTCCATTAACCACTTTGCTTTTCAAGGCAAAAATTTCTGGAGCAGGTGAAATTAGTTTTTCTAAATCTGAAATTCTTAAAAACGATGGCCACGGAACATCGCTTACACATAGTGAAATTGGCTCCGTTATAAATATCAAAGAGGGTAATTCTGTTCAAACCGGAGGGATTGAAGACAAGGGAATACCCGAGCCGTTTTTAATTAGTTTTATTGAATCATCATTATTTTCGGCTACTCCCTCGATGATTATTTTTAATACCAACGACCGCGAGTCTGGAATAAAAGAATATCAAATTAAGAGTGCAGGTGAGGACTGGAAGGTTGCAAGTAGTCCTGTGCCAGTTACAAAAGCGCTTTTCTCGAACAATATTGTTGTTAGAGCCATTGATTTTAACAATAATTACAGGGAAGAAAGCATAGAAATACCTGGCTTACTTAGGGCAAAGTATCTATTTCTTATTTTGATACTTTTGCTTTCTAGTGTTTGGTTGTACAAATTGCTAAAATATAAGATATGATTAGAATCCTGAAACTTCCAATCCTCATCTTCCTTTTTTTAGTTATTATCGCAAGCAATACTGCTAGCGCTCAGTCTACATCTCTATTTTTTAGCGCTCCACCAACGCAGGTGGAAGAAGGACAGAGATTTACAATTGATGTAAAAGTATCTTCCCCAAGCCAATCAATTAATGCGATATCTGGAGCCGTATCTTTCAATGATAGTTTGATTCATGTAATTTCTCTTTCCAAGGATAGAAGTATAATTAATCTCTGGACCGAAGATCCCAAGGTACAGCGGAATAAAATTGTATTTGAAGGAATAATTTTAAACCCTGGATATCAGGGTAGCTCGGGTTCTATTTTCAAGATTACTTTTGAAGCAAGAAATGTAGGCACCGCACAGATTAACTGGAGCGAAGGAGCCGTGCTCGCAAATGACGGTCTTGGAAGCAATGTTCTTGCAACTTTCGGGACTACAAGCGTGAAAATTGTTCCTGGGCCTAACTTTTTCGAAAATACAAATGTTGTACAATCTCCAACAAGTCCCACTCCAGTAGGCACGCCTGCTAAATTAGTAGCGCTACCTGTCATTACAGAATATTCTGCTTCGGTTGCGTCGAATGGGGCAGCATACCTTAAAGGAAAAGGAGAGCCTAATGCACTAACCAAAATTGTTTTTGAAGATATCTCACTTAAGTCCATCGGAGAGCAGTTTCTAGAATTTTTGCAGACAAAGAAGAAAAAACTTGATGAAGTCTTGGTCCAGAATGACGAAACAGGAGCTTTCCAGTATACGAGTTCGAAGAATTTAGTTGCGGGAGTTTATAATGCCACTCCTTTTCTTGTTGATAGCGATAGCAATACTGAAAAACCAGGCCTAGGAGTGCAGCTATTAGTTACCGATAGTAAAATAGTTAAAATGCTTATTGTTTTTATTAATGTTCTGGGGCTTTTGATTCCCATAGTCGGACTCATAGTGATTATTTATTTTATTCCTTGGTATTCATGGAAGCGTATGAGAGTTCTACGTAAAAAGCTTACTCTCGAAGAAGAAAAAGTGGAATTGTCCGAGCATCAGCTTGTACGTCAAGATAAACTTCAGGATAAATTACTAGATAATACTACCGACAAATTAGCGCATGATAATGGTCATGGCTTGGATACTTCTGTGGTATAATTTTATAAATTTATAAGATGAAAAAATTAAGCGTCATTTTAGTCTCCTCATTTATATTCTCGATTTTCGCGATTCCAGTGCTTGCGCAAAATAGAGATCTTTTATCTCCAGAAGAAACTCTTTGGCTTAAGTCCCGCAACAACACTATTGTAGTTTATCCCGAAGAGAATGCTCCTCCGTACTCATACAAAAATTCAGCTGGAAATCCTCAAGGGCTTGCTGTGGACTACTTGGAATTAATTGCAGAAAAAATTGGAGCGAAAATGGAGTATCTAACTCCAAGATCTCGAAGTCAGATACAGGAAGATGTCCAAAAAGGTAAAGGAGATGTTATAGCATATGTTACTGCTGATGCTGAAAAAGAAGGATATTTAATTTTTACTGGTAATTATCTCACCAGCCCTGCCGTAATTGTTGTCCGCAAAGATGCACCTAAAAAGTCCGGGCTTAATTTAAATGATTTTAATGGCAAGAGAGTTGCGGTAACTAATGGATCGGCTCTAGAAGGATTTATTCGCATAAATTATCCGAGAGTTGTTGTAGATGAAGTAACAGATGATGAAATTGGCCTCCAGCAGGTTGTGTTGGGTGAAGTTGATGCAACAGCGATGGACGTCGCGTCTCTTTCTTTTTTTCTTTCCAAACAAGTTCTAACAAGCGTAACAGTAGCAGGCAATACTGGCTTTGACTACAAACCATCTTTTGGAGTATCTAAATCTTCTCCGCTATTACAATCAATTCTAGAAAAAGGTTTAAGTCAGATAAGCCAAAATGACAGAAGTGTATTATCAGACAAATGGATAGTACTACCGGGAGAAGTGCAAAAAGAAGAGAGTGATTTTATGACAATTGTAAAAAGTAATTTAGGCGTAGCTTCAATTTATATATTATTTGGGGTGGGAATAATCACTATTCTAATTTATCTATTTACACGGCGAACACATCGAGAAAGATTCTTCCGAAAAATGCATGATGTCGATGAATTAAAACAAGAATTTTCCGAGCTCGAAGGAGAGAGCAGTATACTTACTCGAGAATTACAAGAGATTAAGCTCGAAGAAGAAAAGTTGAAGGGGCGTATTGACTCTCTGAATAAATAGTTCTCCTAGTTTTCTTACGCAATTTTTAGTATAGTATTTTTATGTCTAAGTTATCAGTAGGCAATGCTTGAACACAAACACACTTTTTCAAACTCAAGGAGATACCAAGCAAATTCCGTTCTATTTTGAAGTAAAAATGCCTTCTCCCTTAAAAAGGGGAGTTGATTATGGGTTTAAAAAAGGAGAAAGCTGGGTGTTTAGAAATATAAATACTTGAAAGTAGGTTTTTTCTAAATGTGACCATAATACTTGGCTTTCCGAACTTCTGCAATACAGGGATTCTGTGAAAATAAGTCTTAAAGAGTTACAGGTACTAGTTAATTAATAATTGATACTATAACAAAATGAGTCTATCTAGATATCAGATTTTA
>JBDSTB010000025.1:0-7280 GCA_039928455.1 Minisyncoccota bacterium
GGCCTAGATTACACACACGAAAAAGACCCTCTTCTACATCGGGCGAGAGAACTCGGAATCGATCTCACCCATAACTAAAGCTTATTCCTACTCACGTTTTCTATTATGAAAATATTAAGCATCGAAACATCCTGTGATGACACTGGTACTACAATATTTGAAGCAAAAGGAGGGATACAAAATGCTTCTTTTAAGGTTTTAGCCGATAATTCCAATTCGCAGATAAAAATTCATATCCCCTATGGTGGCGTATATCCTATGCTTGCCAAAAGAGAACATACAAAAAATTTGCCCATACTATTAAAAGCGTCATTGCGGGAGGCAAAACTTGACAAGAGAAATAGGAAAAACAAAAAAAATAAACCACCAGTTGATGCCATTGCAGTGACATACGGGCCGGGGCTCGAAATAGCTCTTTGGGCAGGAATAACCTTTGCACAGGATTTAGCACAAAAATGGGATGTCCCCCTGATCCCAGTGAATCATATGGAAGGACACATTGTTTCTATTTTTGGGAAAAATAATATCGAAAAGAATGAAAGGAAATTTAAAATTTCTAAACTTAAAACTCCTATTCTCTCTCTCCTGGTTTCCGGCGGTCACACCCAGCTAGTACTTTCAAAAAAATGGATGGAGTATGAGATTATCGGTGAGTCCGTGGATGATGCAGTTGGTGAAGCATTCGACAAAGTAGCAAGGATGATAGGCTTGCCCTACCCTGGCGGACCCCAAATTTCAAAACTAGCCGAAGAAGCACGTCTTCAAAACAAGAAAAGAGGCATCAAACTTCCCCGCCCAATGCTTCATAGCAAAAACTTTAATTTTTCTTTTTCCGGACTCAAAACAGCAGTTCTTTATTTAATAAGAGAAATCGCACCCAATGGCAAACTCACAAAGAAACAAAAACGCGATATCGCGCTTGAATTTGAAAACGCAGCTATAGAATGTCTGACTTATAAAACTGCGAAGGCAATAGATAAATATAAAATCAAAACTTTAATAGTTTCAGGTGGCGTAGCGGCGAACAAGCACTTAAAAAATGAAATGCTAAAAGTAACTGGCCACGCCAAAGGATGGGCAGGTAAAAAAATAAAACTACTATTTCCAACCAGAGAACTCTCGACAGACAATTCTCTGATGATAGGCATTGCGGGATATTTACGTTTCATAAAACAAAAAGGTAAATTTGGACCCGTGCAAAGCGTAAAGGCGAACGGAAGACTTAGATTATCTTAGAACAGTCCTAATCCCCTTATTTGTAGAAAATCCTCATATTTTATGATATTATTTGGACATGCAGGACGACCTACAGGAAAAGCTTACAAAGCCCTACAACCCAAAAGAAACAGAGGATAGAATATACAAACTCTGGGAAGAAAGCGGTTTCTTTAATCCTGACAATCTTCCAAATAATGAAGATGGCAGTCGTAAAGAAGCCTTCACTATAATCATGCCGCCGGTAAATGCTAACGGTTCGCTTCATGCCGGCCATGGTCTAGTAATGACCATTGAAGATATCATGGTGCGCTACAAGAGAATGCGCGGATATAAAGCCCTCTGGCTACCAGGACTCGACCATGCAGGATTTGAAACACAGGTTGTTTATGAAAAGAAGTTAGAAAAAGAAGGAAAAACAAGATTTGGAATGGATAGAGACGTGCTATATAAAGAAATTCTTGATTTCACTCTTAGTAATTCCGTAAATATAAAATCTCAAATAAAAAAAATGGGTGCGTCTTGCGACTGGTCTCGAGAGAAATTTACCCTAGACGATGATGTTGTTAAGACAGTCTACCAAACATTTAAGAGAATGTATGAAGACAATCTCATATATAGGGGTAATAGAATAGTAAGCTGGTGTTCGAAACATCAGACTTCTTTTTCTGATCTTGAAATTAAGGATGAAGAACAAGTAGATAGCCTTTACTATTTAAAGTATGGCCCATTTGTTATAGCTACCGCGCGGCCTGAAACAAAATTTGGAGACAAGTATGTTGTTATGCACCCAGAGGATAAAAGATATGCGGACTATAAGGAAGGCCAGAAAATAGACTTAGAATGGATAAATGGTCCAATAACTGCAACAGTTATAAAGGATGAGGCAATTGACATGGAATTCGGAACAGGCGTTATGACGATTACACCTTGGCACGACAACGCCGATTTTGAAATTGCAGAAAGACATCATCTAGATAAAGAACAGATAATAGATGAATTCGGCAAGCTCTTGCCAGTCGCGGGAGAATTCGCGGGTCAGCATATAAAGAAAGCTAGACCTCTCATTGTTGAGAAACTAAAGAATAAAGGACTGCTCGAGAAAACCGAAGAAAATTACAAGCACGTGGTACGGACGTGCTATAAGTGCGGAACAATAATCGAGCCTCAGATAAAAAGCCAATGGTTTGTAAAAATGAAACCACTTGCCGAAAAAGCATTAGAGAAAATAAAAAATGAAGAAATAAAATATATTCCTGAACACTATAAAAAAATCACTGAGTATTGGCTAGAAAATATTATGGATTGGAATATTTCTAGACAAATTGTCTGGGGCATACCAATACCTGCCAAAATTTGCAATGCTTGTGGACATGGAATGGTAGACTTAGAAAATAAAATTTCCAAATGTGAAAAGTGTAATGGTGAAGTAATGCAGGATAGTGATACATTTGATACCTGGTTTTCTTCCGGGCAATGGCCATTCATAACACTTGGCTATCCTGACTCTCCTCAATTCAAAACATTCTACCCAACGGATGTAATGGAAACGGCTGGAGACATAATTTTCTTTTGGGTAACACGCATGATAATGCTCGGTCTATACATAACAGACGAAGCTCCTTTTAAAAATGTGTATTTACACGGTATGGTGCTCGACGGTAAGGGAAAAAAAATGAGTAAAAGTAAGGGAAATGTTATTGATCCCCTGACGCTCACTGATAAATTTGGAACCGACGCATTCCGTATGGGAATGATTGTTGGCAATACTCCTGGAACTTCGCTCGCTCTTTCTGAAGATAAAATACGTGGATATAAAAATTTCGCAAATAAAATTTGGAATGCTACACGCTTCGTACTTGAAAACACTAAGGACATTGACCTAAGTTCGGACATTCTATTGGACGAAGAGGATAAAAAATCTGAAGAAGAATTGGATAATTTAGTTAAAGAAATCACGAAAGAAATGGACGAGTATAAATTCTACATTGTAGGTGAAAAACTTTATCATTATTTCTGGCATATTTTTGCTGATATAATAATAGAACGATCAAAAAATAAAATTTTGGGAAATAAAAATGCGGATTCTGCCAAATATATATTACTACACCAGCTGGATATTTTGTTAAGAGCGCTTCATCCTTTCATTCCATTTGTTACTGAGGAGATCTGGGGAATGATGCCAGAGAAAAAAGCGAAATTATTAATGATTGAAAACTGGCCCATAGAAAAAAAGTAAAACAAAAAAACAATGATCAACGATCCAAAAGTTATCGGCCTAGCATTCTTGGGAGGACTTGTCCCTTCTCTCTTGTGGTTAATATTTTGGATTAGACAAGAAAAAAATAAACCTCAGTCCATCGGACTTTTGGCTATCATTTTTATTATGGGAATGATCGCAGTTGTGTGTGTCCTGCCAGTGCAGAAATTCATACAGACTCATTTTGAATCCCATAATGTACAACTTGTGCTCTGGGCAAGTATCGAAGAGATAATGAAGTACCTTGCCGTCCTAATAATAATTGCGAAATCTCGGTTTGACGACGAACCTATCGAATGGCCACTTTATATGATTACGGCCGCTCTTGGCTTCGCGGCGCTCGAGAATACCCTCTTCTTGCTCAAGCCTATTTCTATTGGAGCAACGACCGTTGGCCTCCTTACGGGACAACTTCGGTTCCTTGGGTCAACCCTGCTTCATTCCATATCAAGCGGTATCGTAGGCGTTGCATTAGGAATTTCTTTTCATATGAATGGATTCAAACGATTATTTCATTTGCTGGTGGGGCTAACATTCGCAATTGGCTTGCATAGTGTCTTTAATTTTTTTATAATTAGGAATAGCGGTAATGACTTTCTAAAGGTGTTTGGATTTTTATGGGTAGTAACTATTATCGTAATGCTACTCCTGGAAAAAGTAAGAAGAATGAGCTAAGGTTTATTAACTAATATTAAAGAAATATGGAAAATAAGAAAAGAAGTTTTTTTGAAAGATTGACCGGCAGCATTCGCATCGAGGATGAGCCAGAAGAAATTAGTGGTTCCGCTATGACGGGAATGAACGTCGGAGCAAGCAAAGGATACAAGCCTGAGAAAAAAAATGAAAAGTCTTGGATAGAAGAAGAGAATGATGAAGCGGAGCTTGCAGTTGACGTATATCAAACTCCTACTGACATAATTGTGCAGACGATGGTTGCTGGAGTAAAGCCAGAAGATATCGATCTCTCCATAGCGCGAGACATTTTAACTATTCATGGAAAGCGCGAAGAGCACAGAAACATCGATGAAGAAAACTATTTTACAAAAGAATTATACTGGGGTAAATTTTCTCGTACTATCTCCCTTCCGCAAGAAATTGAACCCGAAGAAGTGGAAGCGACAGAACGCCATGGCTTACTTACTATCCGCCTGCAAAAAATAGACAAGAACAAAACTAATACTATTAAAGTTAAGTCTATCTAGTTAAATAGTGTGCGACCTAGTGAACGATAGAACCGCTATTAAGGCAGACTTTGTATTTTAGCCCTCGTAATCGGTCCAACTATTCCATCAGGAGTTAGTCCTTTACTCTTCTGGAAGAGTATTACAGAAGCTTTAGTCTTTAGTCCGAAGTAAGTTGTTTCATTACCAGGAGATCCTGCTCCTGTAGAGGAAACAGTGAAGTTGTGAGAGTTTAAGTATTGCTGTAAGCATTTCACTTGTGTTCCGGTATTACCTAGCTTAAGAGTAAGAGTGATAGAGCATGTTGGAGTTGGGTAAGTTGGTGTTGTAGGAGTTGTGGTAGAGAAAGTGGTACAAGGTAGTCCTGTAGTGGTGCTAAAGAGTGCTCCTGGGTTACAAGTTGTTGGTACAAGTTGAGGTTCTGTGGAGACAACAGTTGGAGATGGAATATTTCTTCTTGAGCCTGAGACAGTACCACAAGAAGAAGAAGTAAATGTTGCATTGTCTCCGTTGGTAGTTCCTACTGAGTTAATGGCATAAGCTCTGTAATGGTAAGTTGTTTCACAAGCGAGACTAATTAAATTAGTAGTGAATGTTCCAGAACTATATGGTCCTGATGATTCAATAACATCTGTTCCGTAACTCGTAGTTAAACCGTAATTAAAACCTCTCTCAGTAATATCTTCACCTCCTGTAGCTGTTATGTCTCCGTTTAATGTAGCTTCTGATTTTGTCAAAGAAGAAGCTGAAGAAGTGGTGACGGTTGGAACTACTGAAGGTGGGATGAAGAAAGCGATGGCGTCAATGTATTGCATATCAGGGTTGTCGCCAAGAGAAATTATAGTATTTGTTGTTAGATCAATGATATTAAGATCTGAAGGAGCATCTCCGTAATTTAAACGGGATACAAAGAGAGTGTCATTTTCGTTGAAGGCGGCGGCGGCAAGTAGGTGAGAATTACCAGAAGGGTTGGAAAAATCTGGATTCGAAATTGACAAACCTGTATCTGGATTAATCTGAAAATAATCATTGTCAGTATCACCGAAAAAATATAAGTTATCGGAAGAATCAAAAGCAAGACCATTCCCTTCCATATCACTGAGCCCAGAATTGCCTACTTTGGTTGCTAGACAATTAGTGTCGCCAGTTCCATCGCAAGAAGAAGTGTCAATTATGTATAAACTACTATCATCATTAAAATTTGAGAATCCATACAGACGACCATCAGAACGAAAAGATATATCGGGAAAACTAGTCGTTGCATTTGATCCGTTTTTGATAGTTCCCAACCAAGTTCCCAACCCAGTTGCTTTATTTATTGTAATTAAACTTTTTGGATGTGCACCTTGCCCCCCAGTAACACCATACAAGATGCCGGTAAGTGGATTAAAAGATAGCCCTGTAACATTAAAACCGACTGGGCCAACTGTAGTCATTTTATCTCCCGTGGCCGAATCTAAAGTATATAAATTTGGCGCATCTGGATTAGACCCTGAGCCATCGACACCATAAAGAGTGTATGCAAGTCCTGTGCAAGCGCTAGTAGTAAAAGTAGCATCATCTCCATAACCGGTACCAGAAATATTCGTAGCAAATGCACGATAGTGGTAAGTGGTGCCACAACTGAGAGAACTTACAATATTACTAAATTCTCCCAATAAAAATGTTCCGGAACTAGATACCGTATTTCCATATGAAGCAGTAAGACCGTATTCAAAGCCAGCAGCGCTGGCACTTGCTCCCCCGGTATTATTAATAGACCCAAAAAGTCGAGAAATCGTAGAACTTATTATTGTAGAGTCTCCGCTACTCATAATAGGTACTGAGGCAGAACAAGATGTGACCGACCCGCTGACTGTTCCATTGTTTGCGGCAGTGGTTGCAAAGCATGCATTACCAATAATTCCAGCATTGGGATTTTGCATGTAGATATCACCAAAGGAGTCGGCTACATAAACATTACCATTCGGTGCTGCGGCCATTCCAAAAGATCTCTTACTTGTCTGGCCGAGAGGTAAAAAATCACCAGTGCCGTTTGATTGCATGTAGATGTCTCCAAGGTATAGAGCGGCAAAAACATTACCGTTCGCCGCTGCAGCCATTGCATACCAATATCTGCTTGGCTGACCGAGAGCGATGAAGTCACCTGTGCCGTTTGATTGCATGTAGATGTCACCATTATCGAGACTGGCATAAACATTTCCATTCGGTGCGGAGGTCATTGCAATCCAAGGTCGACTCGTCTGACCCAGAGGTAAAAAATCACCTGTGCCGTTTGTTTGCATGTAGATGTCACCACCATAAAGTTCGGCATAAACATTACCATTCGGTGCTGCGGTCATTCCATACCAGTACCTACTTGTCTGAGCGAGAGCGACGAAGTCACCCGTGCCATTAGTTTGCATATAGATGTCACCGCCATAATTAGCAGCATAGACATTTCCATTCGGTGCAGCGGCCATTCCATACCAGTTCCTGTTTGTTTGGCCAAGAGGTAAAAAATCACCTGTGCCGTTTGTTTGCATGTAGATGTCGCCACCATAAACAGCGGCGTACACATTTCCATTCGGTGTAGCGGCCATTCCCTGCCAGTTCCTACTAGTCTGCCCCAAGGCTAAAAAATC
>JBDSTB010000026.1:0-6363 GCA_039928455.1 Minisyncoccota bacterium
ATCGTCGGATTCGGCTGGTTCGTTTCTTATGCTTTTGCAAATAACTGGATAGGGCCAGTGGGCAGAATTAGCATGGGAATTCTCGTAGGAATGATTATACTTGTGTTCGGCTATATAAGGATGATGAAGTATCCTTCGCAAGGGGCAGTTTTCATGGGGCTCGGCGCCGGCATGGCGATGCTTACAATATTTGCGGGAAGGACAATCTACCAATTCTTTACTCCAGAGCTCGCAGTCGGGATGGATTTTCTGATTGTAGTTCTCGTTTCTTTTGCTAGCTACAAATTCAATATTAAATCTTTGGCATTTGTAGCACAGGTTTTGGCTTTCGTGACGCCGCTACTCGCTGCCGGAACGACGAATTCAGTATTTTTATTCTCATATTTATTCTTCATTTCTCTTGCAACATTATTTCTTGCTAGTATGACTGGCTGGAGAGATTTGATAATTTCGAGTTTGGTATTCGTCGGGTTATACAGTGCCCCATATATTACGGCCGGACAAAGCCCATATGCAGGTGGTGGAATATACGGCAAAGATGCACCTCTTATATTAAATTTCGCTTACCTATTCGGCGCGCTCTATTTGTTCTCTGATATGTTCGCTATCGTAAAAAATAAGCTTGAAGATAATAAGAATGAGTTAGTGCTCGCAATTTTAAATGGCTTGTTTGTTTTTATGTGGATTCATAATATTGCTTCTAAAGAATGGAGCTCAATAATATATGCTGGATGGGCAATAATTTTTGCATTAAGCTCATTTATAGCATTCCGAGCAAGCACAAAGCTTGCTCCATTTTATGCTTATGGATCAATCGCAGTTGCCTTTCTTGCCGCAGCTACTGCTGCCGAGCTACAGGGCGCATCTTTAACTATTGCATTCACAATGGAAGTTTTGCTATTAGTTATATGCGTATTTGCATTAACGAAAAATATTAAAGCCACAACTGCAACCGCATGGCTCTTTGTGGTGCCATTACTGCTTTCTTTTAGTAGCGCGACAGCCTACCTTTCTTCAAAAGAATTACTTTCAAAAGATTTCTTCGTTCTGATTTTGATTACGATTTCTTTAATATCCGCGGGCCGTATTATCACCAGCTTCTACGATTACCTAGGTTCAAAAAATAAAGAAGAAGCAAACGCGGGCTCAGTGCTTGTAGTAATCGGGACCTTGTATGCAGGATTTATTATCTGGCAGTTCATTCATATATTGATGATTGATATTCCCGACATCGCGACAATGACTACGCTAATAATATTTACCATTTTAGGCTTGACGGCCTACTTTATTGGACTTTACGGTAACGATATGGCTCGCCGTACATACGGCATGGCGCTGCTTGGTTTTGTGGTAGTGAGACTGCTATTGATAGATGTGTGGCATATGGAGCTCTTCGGAAGAGTTATTACATTCGTGGCCATAGGAATTCTACTTATGAGCACAGCTTTCCTTAGCAAAAAGAAAAAGAACGCCGGGCCGGCTCCAGTTACTCAATAAAATAAACCATATGTCACTTTTTACAAAATTCTTTCTTGTTCCTCTCTCTTTGTTTTCTTTTTTAGTTTATATTATAGGTGTTCATTCTGTCTCTGGCGAAGGTCTCACCATGCTGTCGAAAGAGGATATTGTATCTTCATTCCGATATTACGAAAATGTCTTCCCAAATGTTACAAAACCCACGGTTGTGGAAATTCCTTTTAGTGCAGCGTCTCCCGCGCTGCATGTCTTTTCTGTTTTAAATTTAAATAGTGATGAGTTCGAGCCATATTATTTTTATAATACCCACGAAGAAATAAAAAGCACAATCAAGGTAATAGGCATTGATCAAGATACGTCTTTAATGAGTGATGGATCATACAATACATATGTTGAATTTCCTCTGACTAATCAGAAGGGCCAGGCTGACATAACTTTCACTTTCGATAAGCCTATTGCATCTGACAATCTTCTACTTGTGCTCGACCAGCACGTAACAATCCCTGAAACTATTGCTCTATCAGCGGTTGTCGGAGGGGTGGAGACCATAGTGCTCGCTCAGAAAAAGCCTTCCATCGGACAAAACACCTTCCCGAAGACTGTTTCATCTGTCTGGCATATTACTTTTCAATATGTTCAGCCTCTTCGAATAGCGGAAATAAAATTTAATGATTTTTTTGGCGGGGTGCCATTAACTGGAGGACTTCGCTTCCTTGCTCAGCCCTCTACAAACTACCAAATATATTTTGATACGGACAGAAATGTCATTTCAAGCACAAAAGAGTCTGCAGACCTAGTTTCAAATTTGGGCGTGATGAAACTTCCTGGTGACATGCCTATGATTAATGGAGCTTTTAAGCCGGAAGATTCTGATGGAGACGGTGTACCAGATCTCAAAGATAACTGCATCAGTTTTATGAATTCTAATCAGGAAGATACAGACGGAAATGGGCGGGGAGAAGTATGCGAGGACTATGATCACGACGGAATTCTAAATGTTTTAGATAACTGCCGAGATTTGCCAAATCTGGCTCAGGAAGATACAGATGCGGACGGATTGGGGAATGTTTGCGACAATAAAGACAATCGCGTAACAGAAAGACTCCCTTGGCTTCCATGGGCTGGTATTGGTATTGCAGCTATAATAATTTTTGGACTCTTCATGATAGTACTTAAGCGTCCCAAACAAGACTTACAATAATATGGAAAACAATTCTTCAAAGTTTTTTTATTCACTGCTAGGAATTTACTTAGTACTTTTTGCTGTTCTTGCGATAAATCCAATCGACAGGAAAACTTGGTTTGTTGAGAATCTCACAGTGTGGATTATCCTCGTGGTTCTATTTATTCTCTACGCGCTCAAAATAAGATTTTCTAAAACAGCTTACGCATTCATGTTTGTGCTTATTTATTTACACACAATTGGCGGACACTATACATTTGCGATGGTGCCTTTCGACTGGGTAACGGATTTCTTCGAATTCTCGCGCAATCATTTTGACCGTGTTGCACATTTTTCAGTTGGATTTTATGCTTTCACTGTTGCTGAATGGCTTTATGTGAAGAAATTAGTAAATAATAAATTTCTCTTGTTTACTTATCCAATTTTTTTGATTGCGACGATAGCAATGACTTACGAACTTGTGGAATGGATTTATGCCGCTCGAGTGCCCGCCATTGATGCGATGAATTATCTCGGAAGTCAGGGCGATATTTGGGATGCGCAGAAAGATATGTTTGCCGATACGCTGGGTGCAATATTTGGAACGCTGGCATTTTTCAGTGTGAACAAGCTCTGGAGAAAAAGCTTAGGAAGATGACTAAATTGAGTATTTATGGTATTGTGAAGCAATATTAATATTAACATCAGGATTTAAATATCCTAAAAGCAAAAATTTATGGCAACATTACAAGCATTGTGCATGAAGTGTAGAACTAACAATAAGCCAACCATGAGAGAAATGGTTAACCCTGTTGTTACAAAAAATGACACAGGACGATACTCAGCTAAAGGTCAGTGTTCAGTTTGTGGAGGAAACATGTTCAAGTTTATGTCAGAGGCAGATGCGAAGGCAATGATGTAGTCTTCAAATAGGCGCTACGTAATTTTTGATTTCCGCTCGAAATAAAAGTTAGTTTAGAACGGCAAGTAAATTAGAGCACGAGAGTGCTCTAATTTTAATTTTATCAATGAAAGTAAAGAAATTCACAATGCTCGCGATTACAATTCTTAACATACTAATAACACTTTTCGTGGCATGGATTGTGGTGGTTATCGTTATATGTAATTTTCTCATTTATGGATTATCCTCGAGCTATATTTATGATGATACAGACCATGTGCCGAAGGCTGAAGCTGTTCTTATTCCAGGCGCAGCCATACGTTCGGACAGGACTCTCTCCCAAGTTTTTAAAGCGCGGGTAGATAAGGCAATAGAATTATACGAGGAAGGGAAAGTAAAAAAGATTCTTGTATCAGGAGACAACAGCACAGTTTGGCACAACGAAGTAAACCCAGTCCGAGATTATTTACTTAAGAAAAATATTCCCGACCAGGATATTTTCTTGGATCACGCAGGCTTCGACACATATAGTAGTATGTATAGAGCGCGGGATATTTTCCACGTTGAATCAATAATTATTGTGAGCCAGCCATTTCATTTACCGCGAGCTGTTTTCATCGCTAGATTTTTGCACATCCGAGCTTTTGGAGTTCCGGCAGACGAGAAACAACCCATCCTTAAGAATCAGATCAGAGAAATATTCGCCAACGAAAAAGCGTTCTTGGACTTGTCTCGTCATAGGAGACCCAAGTTCCTAGGCGACCCCATTCCCATTTCGGGTGATGGTAGAAACTACGAGTAGTTTTTAAAATTTTTTCTGATATAATTAATGCATGGAAGAATCAAATAACAACTCAGATGAAATTTTTACCTGCGAGAAATGCGGTAAGAAAAAAAAGAAATCCGAAGGAAATTTTGTTCTTGAGGGTTCGGCTTTTTGCTGCAAGGAGTGTTGTGGAGATCCCTTAAAAGGAGAACACAAGGAAAAAGGATCTGCTGTTTGCGAATTCTGCTAGAAGTCTAGTCTTTATGCTAAAAAAATATTTATTACTCTTCACGTTAGGATTACTTCTACCCACGAGTCCTGTTTTTGGTGCAGTAATACAAGGACCATTTTCTATTGAGACAGTTTCAAGGAATTCTTACTTTGTAATAACTATTGGGGGGTTCCTTATTTTACTCTTGAGTTTACTAGTAGTAATGAACAAGAATTCATCAAATACTTTCAAAATTACAAATTTTGTCTTGATAAGTGTCATTTCTCTTTTCGTCACATTTTATTTGGCAGGAATGACTGTTTTTACAAACGTAAGGTCAGAGACAGGAGGTCCCGTGCATTGGCATGCTGACTTCAAAATTTATGAGTGCGGAAAGGAGGTAAGATTAAAGGAGCCAACAGGGCTGTCAAACAGAATAGGGCGCACTGATCTGCACGAACATGGTGAAAAGAGAATTCATGTCGAGGGTGTGGTTGTAAACAAGACAGATGTTTCTCTTCGTGAATTTTTTAGAGTTATTGGAGGGAAACTTGGTTACGGTGAGCTTTTATTTCCTAGTCGCGACGGTTATAATACAAGTTTAGTTGATGGTGCCACATGTGAAAACGAGCAACCCGCAACACTTCAAGTATTTTTATACAAGACTGAAGGAAAAGAAATTAGACAGACCAAACTTGTTGATTATCCGAATTACATTTTATCCAGTGAGTCCAAAGTTCCTCCAGGCGACTGTATAATTTTTGAATTATCACCTAATCAAAAAGAAAGAACTGATCAGATTTGTGACTTTACAAGTATAGCTGTAAATAAGGGGCAGTATAGTTTAATAAAATAATATGGGAATTGAAGCACAACTACCAACAATAATTACAGTAATGGTTGCCGCAGCGATTGATTCCATCAATCCGTGTGCAATAGGGGTTTTAATTTTAATGCTCTCGGTAGTATTGGGCTCAGGTGGCTCTACGAAAAGAATGGTTTTTCTGGGTCTCTTGTATACTCTGGCAGTATTCATTGTATATTTAGCCGCCGGAATCGGGCTTGTTTATTATTTCGCGTCTATACCACTTTACATCGCCGAGTACCTTTCTATAACTGTCGCAGTGTTTTTAGTTTTTGCTGGATTAATTGAAATTAAAGATTACTTTTGGTACGGAAAATGGTTTTCACTTTCTATTCCGCAAGGTGCTGCTAAAAAAATTCACGACTATGCGGCACATACATCTGCCGTGGGAGTGATATTCTTAGGTGCTTTCGTGTCCGCAGTTGAGTTGCCATGCACCGGGGCTCCATACATAGCTATCATCACTGTCCTTTCCCAATACTTTGATTTCACTGCGTTCTTACTTTTGGTTTTATATAATTTAATTTTTGTCTCTCCCTTGATTGTTATTATTTGCCTAATTGCCGCAGGAAAAAAACTTCAGGATGTACAACACTGGAAAGATAAATCCCGCGGCACGATGAGGCTAATGATCGGGTTCCTTTTGGTGGGGCTCTCTTGGTTTTTGATATTAATAGCAAACGGCACAATAAACCTAGGATAATAACTAGAATAATAATATGGAAAAAGAATCTGTTCCTCTCTCAGTACATCACCATAAATCAATGGGGCATATGGCCAATCAGCCTATCACAGATATCGTGAAATTGAGCGCAGTGCGGCTGGTGAAAGTTCGCTTGCCATGGCTTCTAGTTGGGCTCGTCGGCGGTATGTGTGCGACTCTAATCGTCAGATATTTTGAAGGTACGCTTATGGAAAAACTCGCTCTCGCATTTTTTATCCCAGTAGTCGTGTACATGTCCGATGCTGTTGGTACTCAAAC
>JBDSTB010000027.1:0-1776 GCA_039928455.1 Minisyncoccota bacterium
ACACCGATCCAGAGCTATTGAAAAAATATTCAAAAGTATATTTCTTGAACGAACATTATGTTCCGCTCTCGCTTCGTACTATTGATCCGGATTATCTAAGTCCAAAAGCCACAAATAAGGAAATCTCGAGCGACGTCTGGCCATTCCTGCGTGACCTTTTCCAAAATGCAGCTGATGACGGATTAAGTCTTCAAGCTCTCTCTGCCTACCGATCCTTCGGCACTCAGTCTGCGCTTAAGGCTAGCTATACATTTACATATGGAGCGGGGACTGCTAACAGATTCTCCGCAGATCAAGGCTACTCGGAGCATCAGCTCGGAACAACACTAGATTTTACCACAGCGAAGACCGGCGTACTCGAAGGGTTCAACATCACCCCTGAATATAAATGGCTACAAGATAATGCACACAAGTACGGCTTCGTCTTATCATACCCACTAGGGAACACATACTATAAATTTGAGCCATGGCACTGGAGATTCGTAGGAGTAGCGCTCGCAACCAAGCTCCATGAAGATGGGGAGTATTTCTATGATACGGATCAGAGAGTTATAGATACTTACTTGGCAAATCTATTTGATTAAGCAGATTGATTTTTTAGTTGATTAATTTTATTTCCTGTGTTATAATACAGGTATGTCAGAAATATTCGGAAAGGTTGTGTTTTTAATATTTATTTTGCCGACTCTTATGTTCAAAGAGGGGTATCCTCACTTTGAACGATACATAGAAGAAAAGGGATGGGGAGAGCCCAAGCTTTTCGCAGCTGTATTTGCTCTTACTCTGTTCGGGCTTGTACTCTGGGGGATGGGATATAGATAGTTTTGCATCCAGAGAAAAATGAAGGTATAATTACCTCGTGGTTACGAAACACTTTTTCAAAATTTTGATCGCCTTTACTGGGATGATACTTTTGGGACTAATTGGAATTTTTCTCGTGAGTCATTTTGATCAATCCAACCTAGAAGCCAACACTGGAAATAGCAACTTGCAAAAATAGCTCTACGTGCTAGTATGAATTTACCGCAAAGAAAGTAGGTGATCCTGAGCGTAGTCGAAGGATCGTAAATCCTATTTAGTGGGTCGATATCTCTTAGTAATAAGAGAGAAGAACTGCGAAGAAACAAAGCGGCCACAAGCCGTTTTTTAGTTTTTAAATCAAAAAAATCACATGTTACAAAAATCAAAAAAAGAAGAAATGATCAAAGAGCTCGAAGGAGCAATAAGCGGATCCGAATCTTTAGTCTTCGTGAATTTTCACGGACTTAAAGTTTCTGATGAAACACAGCTTCGACGTGAACTTAGAGATCAGGGAGTGAACTACAAAGTTTCAAGAAAGACTTTGCTTGCTCGGGCACTATCAGGAAAAGCAGAAGGAACAATCCCAGAACTAGGAGGCGAAGTTGCTATTGCTTATTCCAAAGACGCAACATCATCAGCTCGAGAAGTTTACAATTTCCAGAAGACACACAAAGGAATGCTTAACATCCTAGGTGGAATCTTTCAGGGGAAATTCGTAGACGGAGCGTACATGACGGAGCTCGCGACTATCCCATCGAGAGAAGTATTGCTTTCCAAGATTGCATTCTTGCTTAAATCTCCTATGCAGAGATTAGCAATTGCCGTGAACGAAGTGAGCAAGAAAAAATAAGAAGAAATAATTATCAATTATTAATTACAAATTAACTTAAGATAAAATTATGTCAAAATTCGATGCATTTATGAATGATCTCGAGGGCGCAACAGTTCTAGAACTAAACGACCTCGTGAAAGCTA
>JBDSTB010000028.1:0-9078 GCA_039928455.1 Minisyncoccota bacterium
AACTTTCAACAATGAAGGTACGTATCCGATTTCCCAATTTCTCTCTGGTCTCTCTGAAAGCACAACTTACTACTTCAGACTGGAAGTCACTAACGACTATGGAACTCAAAATTTAAATATTAATAATTTCACTACTCCTCAATGTTCGCAAACATACCCAACTCCCTCTTATCCATATCCAACTCCATCATATCCTACGCCTTCATACCCTACTCCTTCTTACCCGTATCCGACTCCTTCTTACCCAACCCCTTACGTAAATCCAACAGTTAATCTTTCGGCTGACCAAACCACTATTCCCTACAACAGCTCAACTATTGTTCGCTGGACTTCAAGCAATGCATCTTCTTGTATAGGTGGAGGTGGTGTAAACGGCTGGGCAGGGGCACAAAGTCTCTCTGGAACCTTTTCTACAGGAGCACTAACTCAAGGTCTTACTTTCTATATTACTTGCTATGGTTCTGGTGGCGCACAGTCTCAAGACTCAGTTAGTATTAATGTTAATGGTCCTACCTATCCTACTCCCTCTTATCCATACCCTACGCCTTCGTATCCTACTCCTACTACTGTATCAGCATGTAGAGTTGATAGCTTTCCAGCAGACACAGAATACAACGGATCAGTAACACTTACCTGGAGAACTTCTAATTCTAATAATGTGATACTCTCTGGTGGACAATTCGGATCTGGAGTAAGCGTAAACCCAAGCGGAACAAAAACAATTGGTATAGATACTAATACACTTTTCACCATTACTGCTAAGGGACCAAATTGTTCTCCGGAGGCTTCTATGAGTTCCTGGATGTACGCGGAGAAAATAACAACCTACCCTACGCCTTCGTATGCATATCCGACACCATCATATACTTATCCCACGCCTTCTTACGCGTACCCGACTCCATCATATAATTTGTCTCCTAGCGTAAATATTTGGGCAGACAGAACCAACGTCAGATCGAACGAAAGCACTGTTGTTCACTGGGATTCAATCAATGCAAATTACTGTACTGCAAGCGGAGGATCGAACAATTGGTCTGGAGCAAAGGCTCTCGCTGGAACTTTCTACACTGGAACATTAAGTTCATCTAGAACATTTAGCATAACTTGTAGCAATAGCCAGAGTGGTCAGTCCAACAGCGACTCTGTAACAATTAATGTTAACAGTATTTCTCTTCGCCCAAATGTAAACATTTATGCAGACGACACAAGCTTGCAATCAGGCGACAGCACTCGTATCCACTGGGATTCTGACAACGCAGATCGCTGTGAAGCAACAAGTGGCACAAATGGATGGTCAGGAAATAGAGGAACTTCAGGCAGTTTCAATACTGGATCACTAACTTCTTCTAAAACATATCGAATCGAATGTACGAATGACGACAGCGGTCAATCTGAATCTGATTCAGTGACAGTTGATGTAAGTCGAAATACAAATAATAATAACAATCTTGATGTAAGAATTTCAGCCGATAACACCAATCTAATTTATGGCGGGTCAACTACTGTCCGCTGGAATACAAACGATGCAGATTCATGTTATGGTTCAGGAGGATCTAATGGGTGGCAAGGCAACAAGAGCTCCTCTGGTGGATCTTTTTCCACTGGTCCACTTACCTTCACTACCACTTATTCTATAAATTGTAGTGGAAGCGGAGGATCAGACTCAGATTCTGTAACTGTATTTGTAAATAATCCCCCTACGGTTATCCAGCAGCCTCCAGTTGTAATTCAGCAACCTCCCACAATAATCCGCGTGCCTGGACAAGTACTCGGCGCATCTACTGGAACTTCCATGGTGTTACTTAATTCTTCTGTAGATCGCAATCAACCGATAGTTCCTTCTCTCGACAATACTAATCCTTGCCCTGGAGATGAAGTTACTTATAACTTGAATTACCAAAACGTGGGAACAGCATCAATAAAGAATGCGATCCTCCGAGTAGATCTCCCTTACGAAGTTGATTACTTGTACTCAAATATAAATCCGATGAGATCTGGAAACTCTCTTGTCTTCAATATTGGAAATGTAGCAGCAAATGGCCAAGGATCAGTGACAATCCGAGTAAGAGTAAAGGACAACGTTCCAGCAGGAGCTAATTTGAACTTCCCTGGCTTCTTAACTTACGTTGATTCTTCTGGGTTCCCACAGTCGGTTGCTACAAATGTGAATGCTCAAGTTTGCGGAGTGAAAACTGCAGCAGCTACCAACTTGGGGGCTAATGTGTTTGGAGCAGGGCTCTTCTTCCCGGGAAATATATTCAGCTGGTTACTTCTTCTAATACTTATACTTCTTATAGTACTTGCAGTTAAAAACTTATATAACAGATCACCGAATAATAATCCTCCTGCTTACTCTCATTATTATCCGCAGCCCGTATACACTCCTCCTGCGTATACTCCTCCTCCTGTATATACAACAACCCCGCCACCTGCACCTACTCCTCCAAGCAATGTTTTTGTAAATCATTAATCATAAAGGAATCTAGGCGCCAACAAATATACCACAGCAGGCTGTGGTATATTTGTTATATGGAGGTAAAAAATAATACAGGTGAAAAAGACATTGAGATTGTTGAATTATATAAAAAAGGTAATGAGGCAGTACTTAAAACATTATTTGATCGCTACATTTCTCCGCTCTATAACTTTGTTTCTCGCATCGCAAACAAGAATGATGCAGCTGACATTGTTCAAGAAACTTTCATAAAAGTCTGGAAAAATATTGGTAGTTTTGATCCACGAAAAGCAAGCTTTAAAACTTGGATTTTTACTATTTCTAGAAATACCGCAACAGACTTCTTAAGAAAGAAGAAATCTATTCTGTTTTCTGATTTAGATAATTCTTCACAAAGCGATGAAGGATCTTATAACAATTCTTTTGTTGAAAATATACCTGATGAGAGTCTACTTCCGCCTGAATCATTGCAAAAAATTCAAGATAAGGAATTTTTAAATAAGGTGTTAGAAAATCTTAGTGCTCAATCGCGCGAAATACTTGCGCTTCATTATCAAGAAGAAATGACTTTTGCTGAAATTGGTGAAATTTTAGAACAGCCGTTAAATACGGTGAAAAGTAAACACCGCCGTGCAATACTTGAGCTTAGAAAAAATCTAGAAGAAAATTAACATGATTCAGTATTTTTATTATAATTTCGTATAATACCTAGTAAGTCTAAAAGAGATATGAAAAAAATTATTTTATCATTTGTGACGATAGCCAGTTTTACTTTTTATGCGCTTTTTTTGCGGGGCAGCCAATCCTTGAGTTACCAAAGTCCAACCAATACCGAAGAAAAAAATTCTTATCCTACGCCAGTTGTTACCCCGCCGAAAACAAGGGGTTTATACCAAGATGGTACTTTTGTTGGAAATTCTGCCGATGCTTATTACGGCTATATTCAGGTTGAAGCAGTTATAAAAAATGGGGAATTAGCTGATGTTATTTTTTTAGATTATCCACAAGACAGACCAACTTCGGTTAGAATTAATAACCTCGCGATGCCCATACTAAAGCGCGAAGCCATAAAATCCCAGAACGCAAATGTCGCTACAGTTTCTGGGGCAACTGATTCTAGCATTGCTTTTAGAGAGTCTTTAGCTGCTGCTCTTTCCAAGGCAAAAATTTAGACAAAAAATTTAACTAAAAAAATAATATGCAAAAAGAAAAAATCATAATGGGAATGACAATAAAAATAGAAATCGCTGATAATGAAGTAGGGGACGAAATATTTGAGAAGATATTTTCTTATTTTGAAACTATTAACCAGAGATTTAGTACTTATAAGAGTGACAGTGAAATTTCAAAAATTAACCAGGGGCAAATCAAAGAAAAGGATTTCAGCTCGGGAATGAAGGAGATACTACGTTTATCGCAGGAAACAAAAGAAGCTACTAATGGATATTTCGACATACTTACTAGAGAACAAAAACTCGATCCTTCAGGGATTGTAAAAGGATGGGCAATATGGAAAGCCTCGCAATTACTTAAAGAAAACGGCTATAAAAATTTCTTGATCGATGCTGGGGGGGACATTCAAGTAGAAGGGGTTAGAGAAGGAAAACCTTGGGAAATCGGAATCCGTAACCCAATAGTACCCTCTGAAATAATAAAGGTTTTAAAAATAGAGAATCAAGGGGTGGCCACTTCAGGAAACTACGTCAGAGGAGAACACATTTATAATCCAAAGACTAAAAATAGAATTCGACAAAAAAATAATATTTTAAGCTTAACCGTTATTGGTCCCAATATTTATGATGCTGATAGATTTGCTACAGCCGCTTTTGCGATGGGTGAAAATGGAATTTTCTTTATCGAAAAGTTATACGGTTTTGAAGGTTATATGATCAATAGAGAAGGCATTGCCACGATGACCAGCAAGTTTGAAAATTATGTAAAATAATATGGTTACAAAATGATCACTTTGATTGATAATTTCTTAAACAAGATAACAATGTACCGCCTGACTCTCTATAGTCTCATCGTAATGGCGTTGGGCGGACTTATGTTATCTTTTTTAAAAATACTTCCTTATAACCCCTTTTATTTTATTCTTGGAGCCGTTTTTATTGTACTTATTTGTTATTTATCGAATATTTTATTTGCAAAAGTCTTCAAAGCAATTCCGAACGTAGAATCTGTATATATAACTGCTTTTATTTTAATACTTATAGTTACACCAATCATTAATTTGAGTGATTTGTTATATTGGGGCTTTTTGTTCTGGGTATCACTCTTTGCTATGGCTTCTAAGTACATTATTGCAATTGGCAAAAAGCACATCTTCAACCCTACAGCATTTTCTGTTGCCCTGATGGCTCTTACTATAAATCAGTCTGCGGGTTGGTGGATAGGGACCATGGCAATGGCACCTATTGTTATTATTTGCGGACTTTTAATAACAAGGAAATTGCAGAGATTTGATTTAGTTATGACTTTCCTAGTAGTTGCTCTTCTCTCAATTGTGGGACTTAGGGCGCAGGGTTTAAATAGTGGAATACTTTTAGCTTCTCATTCACTTCTATATTCTCCCCTACTTTTCTTTAGCTTTATCATGTTAACGGAACCCATGACTGCCCCACAAGCGAAAGGCAAAAGAATATTTTACGCCGCTATTGTAGGACTATTATTTTCTCCGACTATACATTTGTTTTCTTTGTATTCCACCCCTGAACTTGCTCTCCTTGTGGGCAACATTTTTGCTTACATAGTAAGCCCCAAGCAGAGATTAGTGCTAAGACTTAAAAAAAAAGTTCAGATTGCAAATTCTACTTATGATTTTGTATTTAACGCAGATGAAAAATTAAATTTTTATCCCGGGCAATATTTGGAATGGACGCTTGGACACAGAAACTCTGATTCACGAGGCAACAGAAGGTATTTCACCGTTGCTTCTTCTCCAACTGAAGAGCAGGAAATAAGAATAGGTGTAAAGTTTTATCCCAATGGGAGTAGTTTCAAGGAAAATCTTTTGAATATGGAGGAGGGCGACACGATAATCGCTTCCCAGCTTGCGGGAGAATTTATATTGCCAAAAGAAAAACAAAAGAAACTTGTTTTCTTAGCTGGTGGTATCGGAATTACTCCTTTTCGCAGCATGATTAAATCTATGCTAGACAAAAAAGAAAAGAGAGATGCGATTCTTTTATATTCTAATCTGACAAAGCAAGATATCGCTTATGGTGACATAATCAAACAAGCAGAGAATGAAATCGGCCTGAAAACTATTTATACCTTAACAGGAAATATTTTACCGCAGGAAAATTGGAAAGGGGGGGTTGGATTTATAAATGAAAAAATGATAAAAGAAAAAGTACCTGACTATTTAGATAGACATTATTATATTTCAGGCACGCACGGGATGGTGGTTGCTTTTGAAAAGTTGTTGTACGATATTGGAGTACCAAAAAGACAAATTAAAATAGATTTTTTCCCTGGTTTTGCTTAGAAATTATTCAGGTAACATCATGCACCAAGCTTATTTTTAATAACGTATAACATTATATGGAACAAGAAATGATAAAAGCCTTCCAGCAAATCAGATGCGTCCCTGACGATGAACTGAAGGAGAGAATATGGAGGGTAATACTTATTCGGCAGAAACAATTTTCTTTTTTTAAATTTGCAATATGGTTTTTATCTTTCTTCTCAGTTTGGGGGAAAATTATTTTCTTTGGCAGAAATTTTCTTCGTAATCGAAAATAGTATCTTCAATTCTGCGTCTTTTGTGGTAGAGTAGAATCATGGAAAAAGAGGTTTACCCAATGCGCATTAATAAATACTTAGCATTTAAGAAAATCTCAACCAGAAGAGGCGCAGACGAGCTAATTAAAGACAAGAAAGTTTTCATCAATGGTAAGCTCGCAATACTAGGAAGCCAAGTAAGGGAAGAAGACAAAGTAAAAGTAAGGGGGCAGAAAGAAAGCAAATATCAGTACTTCGCTTACAACAAACCGATTGGCATTGAAACTGATTCCCCGAAAGAAGGCTTCTTCCGCGGTATGTTTCCTTTGGGTAGGTTAGATAAAAATTCTCATGGGCTTCTTGTGGTAACAAACGATGGCCGTATTACCGATAGACTCTTAAACCCAAAATACTTTCATGAGAAAGAATATGTAGTTCGCACATCGAACAAGCTACGTGGGAGCTTTAAGCAGAAGATGGAGGCTGGAGTAAACATTGAAGGCTACCAAACTAAGAAATGCAAAGTAAAAATATTAAGCGATTATACTTTCAAGGTAATACTAACTGAGGGAAAAAAACACCAGATCAGACGCATGTGTTCTGCGCTTTTCCAAGAAATAGAAGATCTAAAGCGTGAAAGAATTATGAATATTAAATTGGGAAACTTAAAAGATGGAGCACTCAAAGAAATAAAAGGAGAAGAGTTAAAAACTTTCCTTAATCAGGTTTTAAAATAATTAACTTTCCAAGTCCAGAGTTTCGTCAATTCTAATTTGTTTTACGAACTCCGGAACGTGAGAAACAAGTATCATGGTGCCCGAATATTTATTTAAGGCTTCTGCAATTATCGGAAGGTGGCGAAAATTTATATGATTTGTTGGCTCATCTAATATAAGCAATCCTGGCTTCTCTAAAACAAGTCGTGCGAAGGCAACAAGCCCTTTTTGTCCTTCAGAGAGATCTCCTATTTTGCTATTAATTATTTCTCCAGTAATTAAAAATCCTGCGGCAATTGAACGCATCTTCTCTTCGTCTAATCTTTCCCCTCCTATAAGCATTGCCCCAGAGAGTGATTTATAGACGCTTTCATCGAAATTGAGAGTTGAAAAGTCTTGCCGATAATATCCTATACGCACTCCCTCCTTTATTTTTGAGCCCGGCATGTGGCCACTGGCCAGACTCTCGAGAAGTGTGCTTTTCCCTATTCCGTTTGGCCCTTTGAGCAACAGATGAGCATTTTTGTTCAAGCTTATGTGCGCCTTGTGCTTAATAATTTTCCCGTGTTTCATTGTAGTAAATAGAGAGATATTTAAAATCTTTCCTATCATATCCGGCTGCGCAGGAATGGTAAAAGGTCTGATAGATTTATCTTCTTTTCTAACGTCTACAATTTCTTCTTCGAGTTCTTCTGCTTTCTCGCGCATTCTTTTGGCAACCAGCCTCAGTCTTCCTCCTTTGTAAGCAAAAACATTCGCCTGGTCTTTCTTTGCTTGAATTTCCTTTTCGAGCTGAGCATTTTTCATATTTTCTTTTTCTACCCGTGCCGTGATATCTTTCACCACATTAAAATAGTTGCCGACATACTGCTCGATTTTCTTAGTATAAACATCAAGGTAAAGAACTCCTTCCGTAAAAGCATTTAAAAATTCTGCGTCATGGGAAATCACAAGAACTGTTTTTTTATAATCCACCAAAAATTTCGTTAAGTGCGCTATACCTGCTTTGTCTAAGTTGTTCGTAGGCTCATCGAGAAGGAGTAAATCAGGATCTTGGATGATAGCTGAAGCAAGTAGGAGCCTCGCCTGTTGGCCGCCAGAGAAAGTTTTTACTATTCTGTCGTGCACTTTTGTGTGCCCTTTCAAATTTACTATCTCTAATACTTCATCAATCTTCGGGTCTATGTCATATACTTTCTGATTTGATTTATTAAGCAGACTTTTTTCAAAAAATTCTCTTACAGTAAGACCTAATTGGTCACGAGGAATTACTTGTTTCCCTTGGGCAATACTTACTCCATTCACAATATTTATGATTCCACTTTCTGGTAGGGTTATCCCTGAGATAAGGCCGAAAATGGTGCTCTTTCCTGCTCCATTTTGCCCCATGAGAGCAAACTTCACCCCTCGCCTTATGGTGAAGCTCACTTCCTCTAATATTGGCTTATTTACCCCCCATTCGAACGAAACTTTTTCAAAACGAGCTATTGTTTCCTGGGATTTCTGGCCTTTATCTTTTTTGTCATTTCCTTTCTGCATTTACACAGACTAGCTTATTTATGCTCAAATTGAAAGCCGAGAATGAAAATATGAAGATATTGGTTGACAAATTGTATAAAATATACTATACTTGTGAAACAAAGTAGGTAAAGAAGAGTAACACAAGTCGATTTCTTAAAAACAACTTATTTGTATTTAACAACATAATCAAAACAATCAATGACTGGTACTATAAAAAGACTCACTGATAAAGGTTTCGGCTTCATTACAGGAGAAGGACTAGCGAAGGATTTATTCTTTCACTCAAATTCTCTTGTTGGCGTAACCTTTGATGAGCTCAAAGAAGGTGATTCAGTTTCTTTCGAAACTGAGGAATCACCAAAAGGATTGAATGCTGTGAACGTACAACGCGCATAATATTCAAATCAACAAAAAAAGCCCTTCAAGGCTTTTTTTGTTTTCTAGTTAAATTATTTTGATTCCTCTCTTTCTGCTTGCATTAGTTCATCTTGTCGTTGTTTTAACATATCGATAGCTTCTCGGACTTTTTCTTGATCTCCTCCTTGTTGTCGCATTCGAACTTCTTCTGTCCACCATGCCACATCTTCTTTTAATTTATTTACATCAGCCATAGATTTAAAATTATTTAAACTAATAAATTCGACGAAAGATTGTGGAGTC
>JBDSTB010000029.1:0-9568 GCA_039928455.1 Minisyncoccota bacterium
GTAAGAGTGATAGAGCAGGTTGGAGTTGGGTAAGTTGGTGTTGTGGGGGTTGTGATAGAGACAGTGGTACAAGGTAAACCTGTAGTGGTGCTAAATAGTGCTCCTGGTGTACAGACTGTAGGAGTTAGAGGAAGAGGAAGAGGAAGAGGACAAGGTAAACCTGTGCTTGTGCTAAAGAGGTCTCCTGGTTTGCAGTCTGTGGGTGGTGGGGTTAGTAATGGGGTTGTGAGTGTAGTGTTGGATGATGAGGAACTTGATCCTCCAGAAACCATACAATTTTCAGTTTTAAATGTTACATCTTCTCCTGCGCCAGTACCCACAATATTTGTAGCAAAAGCTCTGAAGTGGTAAGTGGTATCACAATCTAGAGCCGAAAGATCTTCAGAAAATTCTCCGGCTGTAAAAGATCCTGATTGAGTTAAAGTGGAACCATAGCTATTAGTCAAACCATATTCAAATCCTCGACTCGTGGGAATATCTCCTCTTTCATTCGCAATTGAGCCTCTGAGCGTAGCCCTGTGATCACTGATCGGTACCGCAGGATAAGTTGCCATTAAAGGAGAAAGTATACCTGTGTAGAAAGAATGAACTTCTGATACTTCGGTTCCGTCTGGTCCTACGGCTTGAACAAACCAATAGTATATTGTATCAGCATCTAGGGCTGTTGGGACTAAATAGGATGTGGAAGAAGAGGTGTCGTGGGTAAAGATGATGGTAGAATCTGGCTGCTCTGCATCATCATAGCTTCCAGATTCAAAATTTTCTGTGGTTGAAAGAGTCACTATATAACTATCTGCTCCTTCAGAGGCTTCCCAGTCGAGTGTAGGAGTAGTGGATACAGCATAGGATCCATTTGCTGGTAAAGTTAATATCGGAGCATCTGGCATAGAAGCGTCAGTCAAATATATTGGTTCATAGGGTGCAAGAGTAGACTGAGTATACGTCTCATCACCATTTGAAATAAATCGCACTACTGATCCCGACACCAATGATGGAGTGTTAGAAGAAAATTGAGAATATGCACTCGTATCTTTGGCGATACCTATAGTTGCATTTGTTCCTGTCCCTGCTATCCCTTCAAGTAGATATCTATATTGGATTTGAATATCATTTGACCCTTCGTATAGGATAGCTTGGTAAGTTCCTAGAGGAGTATTCTCCTCGTTGTAATATAAATATGTGTTAGTCCACTGTGCAATGAACTTCCTGCTTCCTGGTTCTCCAATGGTAGTGTAAAGAATGTTTTCGTAATCATTTGTAATCTGATCATCCCAGAACAGGTAAACCGCGTTGCCTATACTCCCTACGCTTAAATCTAAGTTATCATAATCATCATCTTCGCCGTCAAACTTCAAAGTACCATTTGTACTAAAATATGCCTCATTAAAATTTTGTCCAAAGAAATCTATGTTGAACCCAAGGGAGAATGGTCCTCCGGTCTCATCATCTCCAGATATTCCAGAGTTTGTTGCTGGATATCTAACTTCAGAAGAGGGTAAATTTGATCCTGAAGCTGAACACTCACTAGTCTCAAAAGTTGCATCATCCCCATATGAAGTTCCAGCAGAGTTCGTGACAAAGGCTCTAAAGTGATATTCAGTTACACAAGTTAAATTAGTGGCCGTGCTAGAAGAATTCCCTCTATTGTGTAATCCAGAAGCAGTTGTGGTTGATCCATAAGTATTCGTAAGTCCAAAATCAAATCCTACTGTCACACCTACTCCACCCGTATCGGTTACATTAGCATTTAAAATAGATGAAGTTCCGGAAAGAAAATTTAAAGTTGTTGAAGTAGTAACAGCAGGAAGAGAAACTGGACATACAGTAACTGCGCCTGTGACAATTCCTGAATTGGTTGCAGTTGTTGCAAAACAAGCATCTCCATTTACAGTACCTTGATAGTAAGGTAGATATCTACGATTAATAGTAGCATCAAAGAAAGACACATTACCATTGATGGTTCCATAATTACCACTCTGATCATTAAAAACTACATTACCTGTTATAGTTCCTCGGTTATAACCCTGACCTTCAAAAACTGCATCAAGTGAGACTGTTCCATAATTATAAGCTCCTCTAAATATTACTTTTGTTATTGGATCACCGTTTGCGTTTCTTATTGTTCCATTTATAGTTCCCAAAGTCTGATTACTAGTTACAATCATCGTACCACCATTTACCTCCATAAAAGTAGCATCTCCAATAATTGTTCCAAAATTATAAGATGAGTCAAAAAATGTTGCGTTGCCATCTACTCTTGTATAATTATAACTAGAGTTATGAAAAAAAGCGTCGCCCTCTACCACATCTATATTTCTGCTTGAATCATTAAATATAGCATTACCTTGAACATGCGCTGAGCCACCATTAAAAGCGCCATTTGTGCTGGAATCATTATAAACTGCATCTCCAGTAATAATACCACTGTGATTAATGAAACTTGAATCATTAAACTCCGCATTACCAGTAAGAGTAACGTTATCCATAGAACTTGTATTATTGAAAGTCGCACCATTCGCCACTGTTACAGGAATCTGAATTATGGATGTGCCGTTCATAATCATTGTATTAACCGAAGCCGCTGGTCCGCTATTTGAAGTTACATTTCCAGATATAATCACGTCGTCACTAACGGTTGGAAGAGCTCCCGCTTGAGATAAAAAACCAGCATCGTCCCACCAATTTCCCGTTACAGTATTCCAGTCGTTGTTAGCACCTGCGTTGAAGTAAAGTGTGGAGGCTGAAGCGTGTGCTGGTAAGGCAATTAAAAAAAGAAACAGGACGAATACTAGATTAATTTTTCTCATTAATTAATTATACTACATAAGAGATGTTAATCAATCAGTCACCCATCATTTAGCACATTTTGTAAAATAAGAGGGACACATATATAATGAGTTTATGTCACTAAAAAAGAACAAAAGGAAAGAAAGTATTAAAAATGTAAGACTCACGAAGAATGTAGTACCAATAAAGTACGACATAACGCTCAGGCCTGATCTAAAAAACTTCACCTTTGTTGGATTTGAAACAGTAGAATTAAATTTACTTGAAAACACCAAGTCTCTAACCTTACACGCAAAAGATCTTGAGATTGAAACTGCGGATGTTGCTGTTGGTAAAGAAAAACTGTTTGCCAGTAAAATTTCTTATGATGCGAAGTCCGAAACTGCGACTTTTGTATTCCCTAAAAATATTAGTAAAGGAAAAGTAAAGCTCACTTTAGTATTCAAGGGAATTCTAAATGACAAGATGCGAGGGTTTTATAGAAGTAAGTACAACACAAAAGGAAAAGATTACCACATGGCAACCACGCAGTTCGAGGCCACAGATGCGAGGCGAGCTTTCCCCTGCTTCGATGAGCCAACGCACAAAGCAGTTTTCCATGTTTCTCTTGTAATACCGAAAGGAAAAACAGCAATTTCTAATACTCTTCCTGTTTCAGTTCTGGAACACGATAAAGGCTTTGAAATTGTGAAGTTCGCACCAACACCAAAAATGTCCACTTACCTACTCGCATTCATTGTTGGAGATTTTGAATATTTAGAAAAGAAAACAAAAAATGGAACTAAGGATGGAATAAGGGTTCGCGTCTACACAACTCCGGGTAAAAAGCATCAGGCAAAATTTGCGCTAGATTGCGCAGTTAAAACTTTAGAATTTTATGAAAATTATTTTGCAATTAAATATCCTCTACCAGTACTAGACATGATCGCCATTCCCGACTTTGCATCAGGTGCAATGGAGAACTGGGGAGCAATTACCTACAGAGAGAGCGCATTACTTGTAGACGAGGAACATTCATCAGCATCGAACAAGCAATGGGTGGCTCTCGTCGTTGCACATGAACTCGCACACCAATGGTTTGGAAATCTCGTAACAATGGAATGGTGGACTCACCTGTGGCTAAACGAAGGCTTTGCTTCATATATTGAATACCTCGCAGTTGATAAACTATTTCCCAAATGGGATATTTGGACTCAATTTTCTACGAACGACTTAGGAGTAGCTTTGCGACTTGATGCACTTGCCACCACTCATCCCATTGAAGTTGAGGTGCATCATCCGGACGAAATTGGAGAAATTTTTGACGAAGTATCTTATTCAAAGGGAGCCTCAGTCATAAGAATGCTTGCAAGTTATTTAGGAGAAACGAATTTTCGAGATGGATTAAGATATTATCTTAAAAGGCACAGCTATAAAAACACTGAGACCGTTCATCTCTGGCAGGCATTTGAAAAAGTTTCAAAAAAACCTGTAACAAAAATGATGCACAACTGGACAAGCTTGCCCGGCTACCCAGTAGTGAAAGCCCAAATCAAAAACAATAAATTAGTAACAACGCAGAGCAGATTTTTCGCTAGTCCGATTTCTCGAAAAAAATTTAAGGGTAATACGAAATGGCAAATACCAATATCTTTTAAAAATAACAAAGTAAATTTTGGTGAAACCGGATTCTATAGAACGGCATATTCCAAAGAACTATTAGAAAAACTGCGCATACCCGTGCAAAATAAAACACTTTCTTCAAGAGACAGGCTGGGAATCATCAGAGATCTTTTTGCGCTTGCAGAAGCAGGTATTATCCCCACTACTGATGCACTAGACTTCCTCCCAAATTATACAAACGAAGATAATTACAGCGTTTGGCTCGAAATTGCAATGGGAGTAGGGAGACTTGAGCAATTACTTGCTAAAGAGTCTGAAAAAACTAAAAAAGAACTAAACCATTTAATCCTTTCTTTATTCTCCCCTATTTTCGCAAAGATCGGATGGGAAAAGAAGGAGAACGAAGAGCACAGTGTTACACTTCTTCGGTCACTTACGATCGCTCGCCTAGGTAAATCTGGAGAAAAAAACATAATCAAAGAAGCAAGAAAAAGATTTGAGGGAATAAAGCGAGGCAAGCATGTCAGTCCCGACCTAAGGGGCGCAATTTATGCAACGGTTGCTACAAACGGAGAAATGAAAGAATATGAAACTTTTTTACAAATGTACAAGAAAGAAACACTTCATGAAGAAAAAAATCGCCTAGGAAATGCGCTAGGTGACTTCACTGATCCAAAAATATTAAAACTTACTGCGGAATTCGCCATGTCCCCTACCGTTCGCATACAGGACACAGTAAGTATTCTTTCAGGGGTAGGAATGAATCCAAAAGGAAGAGACATTTGGTGGAAATTTATTACAAAAAATTGGAAAACTTTTGTTGAAAGATACGGCCAAGGTGGACTAACTCTGGGACGCGCAATAAAAGCAATTGGAAGCAGTGCAGAGGAAAAACATTTGAGAGTATTAAAGAAATTTTTTGCAACTCATGATGCACCTGGTGCAAAAAGATCAATCGATCAAGTTATTGAGAAATTAGAAGGAAATATTTTGTGGCTCGAGAGGGATAAACACTTAATAAAAGAATTTTTGAAATCATGATTTTAGATTGACTTTTTTATAAAATATAGTATAGTCCCTAAATAAAGCAGTTCCTTCTATTCCCCAGCTGGAGGCGCAAATGGTTCCATTTGTAAACATTAGCGGCTACGGATTTTCGGGGAAAAGCACTATTTCCCGGATCTTAGCCAATAGGCATCGGACACTCTGGAGGCCAAGAATAACTTCGAGGCCACCAAGACCCGGCGAAGTTCCTGGTAACGAATACCTCTTTGCTACTGCGGAAGAATTCAAGTGCCGGAATAGCAAAGGAGAGGTCCTTCACGAGACGGTTCATCCCGTTTTCGAGGGAGGAAGAGCTTACTCAACGGGAATCCTCAGGCCAGAATTCTGGCCTCAACCTTGCGAGAAAACGGAGCTTATTCTTTCGGCTTTTGGTCGCGCTGCATGGCAGATCAAGAGAGATTGCGCTCCCGAAATGATCACCTTCCTTGTCAAAGTGAGCGACAAGGAAGAGCTTGCAAAAAGGATGATCCTTCGTGAAGAGCGGGTTGAGACAGGTGTCCATGCCAGGTGGGACAACAACACATGGTATGAAGAAATCGGGCTCGATGCTGATTTCGATCACGTCTTCTATAACGATAGCTCACCCGAGGAGTGCGTTGAACAAATCGAAAGAATTGCCGGGCTGCTTATACCCCGGTAATAAATCCAAGTGGGTGAGATTCATTTCTTTCGAATCTCACCCAACATGTAGTAAATAGCCGTCGGAGAAGCTAGCTTCAACGACGGCTTCTTTTCGCTCAAAATTTTAGAAATTGACTTAATAAATATTTAATAATATAATTATTCATTGTTATGACAAATATATATTTAGAAAATAAAAGGCTTTTAGATATTGTAAACCTTCAAGATAAAATAATTGATCAAAAGCCTCGTAGCGAGGTTCACCGACTTGGACTACGACATAGAGAAATACACGTTTGGTTTTTTGATAAAAATAAAAATATCTATTTTCAAAAAAGAGGTTTACATCGACCCTCCGCAGGACTTCTGGATGCGACAATTGGAGGTCATGTGAATAGAGGTGAAGAATATTTAGCTGCAGCCATAAGAGAATGCAAGGAGGAAGCAGGAATTAAAATAAAAAAAGAAGACCTATTTTTATTAAAAAAAATAAAAGGTACATCAAATTTATCTAAGGATAATATTTCTGGAACAATAAATAATTTTTTTAGGGCAATATACATATATAAATTTCCTATTACAGAAAAGCAATTAAAAAAGGAAGATGGAATTCCTGGAGGAGGATTTAGAAAAATTGGCTTACCAATTCTCAAAAACCCAACTAAAGAATATGCGAAACTTTTTACAACATTTATTTTCAGCGACGAAATTCCTCTTATTTTAGAACATATCGGAAAAGTAAATATGTAACCATGAGTAAGCTAAACGAACTAGAAAAATTTAATCTTTTAAACGAAACAACTCTTACTTCAATGCACGAAGGAGAGATTCTGACTATACTCAAAAATTTTACAGATACGGTAAAAGAAATTATGGACGCAGATTTTGCTTTTGCTTGGTGGAAAATGAAAGATAAAAAGTACAAACTTGCGTATAAAACTCCTGATACTCCATATGAACCTTCGATTCCAAAAGCAAAAAGTAGCCACATAATAAAAAAAAGAGGGAATTCATTTTATGACACTAACGTTATCGCGAGTAATTATGAAGAAGATATATCGAAATACGTTAAAAGTTTTATTATTATATCCATTCATTATGGCGAACATGTATTTGGGAGCATCGTGATATGTTTTGGTAAACCTATTGAATTTAATGATGTAGTACTTCAATCTACCAACTTGATCGGCAACACTATTGCTCAGGCTGTCACAATTAACTGGCTAGTGGAAAGTGAGAGTGCATCCAAAGAACTTGCTGACAAACAGAGAAGCACTGAAACCCTACTTGAGCAAGAACAGCTCAAAACTGAATTTATTGGAAATGCGACTCATGAAATTAGAACTCCTCTTGCCATAATGAAGGGAAATGTCGATCTTGCATTAATGAGTAAAGGTGACCCGAAAACTTCGAGAGAAGCATTGGAAGCAGTAAACGTAGAAATTAAACGTCTAGCATCTATTATCGCTGATCTCGAGCTCATCACCACAGACACAGAAAATTACGAAAAAATTAATAACTTCATTCCAGTTGAAGTTGTGACGGTTATTACTGCAGTAGTAAATAGACTAAGGGTTGTAGCACAAGCAAAAGAAATATCTATAAAATTAAATGCTGAAAATCTTCCTGAGTTGTGGATTAACGGTGAAGCAGAATTTATAGAAAAACTTTTCTTAAATATAATAAAAAATGCTATTACTTACGGAATTATAGGAGGGATCATCGAGGTTACAGTATTACATGAAAAAAATAACGTAAAAATTAACATTTGCGATGATGGAATAGGCATATCAAAAGAAGACCTAAGCAGAATCTTTGAAAGATTCTATAGAGTCGATAAATCTCACACAGGAGTACACCATTCGGGACTGGGCTTGGCTATCGTTAAATGGGTAGTAGAGAGACACAAAGGAAGTATAGAAGTAACGAGTGCTTCGGGAAAAGGTACTACCTTTACTGTTATGCTGCCATTGCTTGAGAAGAATAGCTAAACATTTCTGGCTTACACATTTGCTTTAATTTCTCTAGTCCTCTGTGCGCCTGAACTGCTATTGTTTGCTTGGACTCGCCTGTTATCTTTGACATTTCTTCAAGAGATAAATCTTGAGTGTACCGCATAATCATGACATTTTGATATTTTTTAGGAAGCTGTTCTATGAGCGGAAGTACTGCTTTACCGTCTATAGAATCTATCATTCTGTCAGCGCTACTCGTGGCTGAGTTACTCTCACTCGGTTCATATCCTTTTTCTAACAGATTATCTAGAGACACAGTTTTGTGCTTTCGGTATTGATCAACAATTAGATTATTCAAAACGTGGTAAAGAAATGCTCGCATTGTTGCTACCTCTCCACCCTTTGCAAGATACGCCCATACTTTCATAAATGTATCCTGTACTAACTCCTCACAGATTACTGGATCACTTACTTTGAACATTGCTCTTGCTAGAAGTGGCTTTCTATAATCTTTGTAAGCTTGAGTCAAAATCTCTTCTATGTTTGTTTCTTGTGTTATTGTTTCCATATTTTTTATTTATATTAATAAAATATTAGTTAATAAATTTATATTGTTATATCAAAATTTGATTTAATATAACTTTAATATTATATTCCTATTAAATTTCTCTGTCAACGAAAAAAAGCCCATTTTGGGCTAAAACTGTGGATAACTTTAATACAAAGTTAATATATGCTTAATAAATGCTTAATTTACTAGTCTTTTATGGCATATCCTACCCCTCTAATGGTGTGAATTAAAGCTTTTGAATAGCCTTTATCAATTTTATTCCTCAAGTATTTTATATGAACATTTAGTTCATGATTGTCTTCTGTGAAGTCATTCCCCCACGCTTCTATTAGAAGTTGCTCACGAGTTATTGCCTCCCCTTTTTGTCGTAACAAAGTATCCAAGATTTTGTATTCTTTTGGAGTAAGTGATATTTTTTTACCAGCCCGTGCAACTTCATGCGCCTTCGTGTCCATCACCAAGTCCCCGGCTTTAAAAATTAAAGAATCACTAGTCCTGCGACGACGTAACAATGCACGTATTCTTGCAAAAAGTTCATTCATGTCAAAGGGTTTAATAAGATAATCGTCTGCACCAAGATCTAGGCCTTGAATTTTATCTTCCGTAACTCCTCTCGCCGTAAGTATAAGTATTGGGGTATGAATTTGATGACTCCTTAGTTCTCGGCATACTTCCATTCCATCTTTTTTGGGTAGCATCAAATCCAGTACTATTAAACTATAATTTTTATGGAGCGCCTTCTCTAAACCCTCTTCGCCGTCTGAAGCGAGCTCCACTGTATAATTTTGACTTGTAAGGCCTTTCTTCAATATGTCTCTAATTTTCTCCTCGTCTTCAACAACAAGTATTGTCATACGCAATATTATGTCAGTTTAAGTGTCGTTTTGCAAAGTTTTCCAGAGTTTTTTACACATCAAAAAACCTTATAATATTAAGTTTATATTAAAGTTATCCACAGTTTCTCCCC
>JBDSTB010000030.1:0-20520 GCA_039928455.1 Minisyncoccota bacterium
AGATATAAACCATGCCCGGATTATCAGAATTAACCGCAGCTATGTCTGCTTTGCCGTCATTATTAAAATCACCCGCCGTATGTGAAAAAGCTTTAAAAAATGCTGCGCCAAAATTCTGACTTACCAGCTGCTGGAAAGTGCCATCACCATTACCCAGCATAGTCGAACCCGCTCTAGCGATATCTCTTTTTCCATCATTATTAAAATCAGCGCTAATTGTGCCCTGGTTAGTGTAATAATCGGAGCAACAATCTATATGAGAAAAAAATAAATTTGGAGCAGTGGAAGGAGAAACTTCTCCGTATGTCCATATATAATTAGCAACTGCAAAGATCTTTGTCCCGTCAGAGGAAGAGGCAACCGATTTCCAATAACGACTCCCCGCCTGGGCTTCTCTGGTCCAGCTAACCCCGTTATCAGTTGAAGAGTACATAATCCCATTGCCATTGGCAGTTAGCTTTGTTCCATCAGAAGAAGAAGTAATTGAAAGCCACACGGCACTAATGCTACTGGTTTGCGCCCACGTAACACCACTATCGGTGGAAGTATAAATAGGGAAGCCATTTCCTACGACCGCCAATTTTGTCCCGTCAGAGGAAGAGGCAGCACCGTACCAGTAATGACTACCAGGAGATTGTCTTTCCGTCCAATTAACTCCACTGTCGGTCGAAGTATAAACATAACCATTTTCAACGGCTGCCACCAATTTCGTGCCATCCGAAGAAGACGCGACTGCCGACCATGCCCTGATACCGGAAAAAGTTTCCTCTGTCCATGTTACCCCGTTGTTCGTAGAGGTGAAAATATAACTGTTCCAGGCCGTGGCGACCAATTTGGTGCCATCAGAAGATGAGGCCACGCCACTCCAATTTCGTGGACCGGGTTCGGTTCTTGTGGTCCAAGTTAGACCACTGTCCGCAGAAGTATGTATATAACCAAAATTAGATACCGCAACTAACTTTGTGCCATCAGAAGAGGATGCGACTTTATAAAAATAATCACCTGAAGCTCGTTGGGTCCAAGTAACTCCACTGTCAATAGAAGTGAAGATATAACCATTGCGGTCCGAAGCGACTAATTTGGTGCCATCATCTGAGGAAGCTATTCCTTGCCAATCTCGACTGCCTGTTGCGACCCTATTTGTCCATCCGCTCGTAGCAGAAGCTGCGCTAGGCAAAACAAACAAGAAACACATGACTACAAGAAAAAAAACGCTAGTTATTTTGATGTCTATTTTCATCACTCATATTATACAGTATTTGATAAATTTCTGTACAGTAAGTATGAATTGACAAAAACTGTTCTGTCAGATGGTTAGAACCAAATTTTCTTTTTGAAATATAGATATTTTGTAAAAACACTTTGCGCGGTCGACCGGATTTGAACCGGCAACCTCTCCCGTGCACTTATCCAATATTTTCATAAAGGCGTGGACTATATCTTCACCGTAGACTTACGTCTTTAGGTGCTTTGGTATCTAGTCTCTACGGCGCCCCCGCAAATTGCGGGGTTCCCTCGGTATTCGCATATGGTTTGAAATTTCTCACCACTTAGCCT
This sequence comes from Minisyncoccota bacterium, assembly GCA_039928455.1. Lineage (GTDB taxonomy): Bacteria > Patescibacteriota > Minisyncoccia > Phycocordibacterales > UBA9973 > UBA9973. The sequence continues at coordinate 1,558 of JBDSTB010000030.1, forward strand.
TCACCGATATCCCAAAGAGTTTCAGTCTGCCATTTCGACAGAAAGCTGCAGTATTCTACAGGGGAGTGCTCTAACCAGTTGAGCTACGACCGCATATTTTTCATGTATCTATCGAACTTATCTCTTTTTCTCTTAAGAAACAAGCATCGACTTGTTCTATTATACATAATTCTGTATAAATTCAAAGAATCTCGAACGCTGTATTTTAAATCAAAACCCCTTTCTTTTCTGACAAAAGAACCACCTTGCAAACCTTTCTTTCTTAAATTTTCTTTTAAATCTCTCAAAAATGACTCACTGCCCGAAGTAAAGTAAGTACTTATTACGAAAGTAGAGTTTTTGATCTTTTTATTTTTTAGCCCAATCCACACTCCTCCGTCTCCATCAAAATAACCTCGCAAAAAATCACAAAAATATTTAGGAGGAATTTCGGGAAAAGAAATAGTTTTACTTTTTCTTTCTGTTAATCCTAGATTTATTAAATCATTACACATTTCTTTACTGCCAACCTGAAGTCTATATAATTGCTTGTGGTTTTTGATCTTCTTTTTACTAGAAATTTTATGTGAAGAATTCATAACTTCTTTTATCCGTTGAACAATCTCTTCGTCAGTTACTTGTATCGACCAAAACCATGTGCCCCTTTTTGTATACACAATATTTCCATCCGCATATATAAATCCCAAAATATAGGCCATGTCATTACCCCACCTTTTAAAGAATTCCTTATTAATTTGTTTAAAAATAGGCACATAATTATTATACTACGTGACAGTAAATATCTCTAACTGATGAAGTTTTTAATCTGTGTCGGCGAGAGGGAACGATCCTCTGACCTTGGGCTTATGAGTCCCACGCTCTACCAACTGAGCTACGCCGACATATAGCAGAGAATATACCACATTCTAGCTATTTTTCAAATTTATATTGGCAAAATAAGCTTAATATGCTATATATGATATACAGCGGGGTAGAGAAGAGGCATCTCGTAAGGCTCATAACCTTAAGACCCACGTTCGATTCGTGGCCCCGCAACAATTTCAAGTAAATTAAATAAACCCGTACTCTCGGAAAATCCCTTCGTAAATAGCTAGCACTCTCTTGGCTTCTCTCTGGGAGAGTTCAAAAGCTGTTCCTTCATGTGCAATTTTGTTTCTAACGGTGTGCGCCTCCCATGCTCCGCTTAATCCGTGGAAATTCTCTTGTGTCGCATTTTTTAACTTTTCTCCTAACGTTTCGCCTCTGAATCCGAGATTGTTCATTAGCTCTCCAAGCATTGAGTCCGCCTCTATCACTGCTAGTTTCCAATCGTTTGCATGCTGAGAGAATAGATAAGAAAGAGTAAGTATCCATCTTTCGTTTTGCGAGACTGCGTCCCCTTTGCTCTTTATTCTCTCCTTTTCTGCTTGGTGATGAGCATATTCTGCGAGCTCGTGCTCTAGATGTTTATGCTCCTTTGCCCTGATTTCAAACATGCGAACACTACAATAAGAAATTAAAGCAATAAAGAAAATGGTTAGAAAAAATAAAATAGTATGAAAGAAAGCGATAATGTCGGTAATATTGTTGATACTGAAATGTGAAACTTGATAACCAAAAGAAGCTAACTTACTAAATAGATAGTTTGGGTCGAAATATTTTGAACTTAAAAATGAGTCTCCAAGTACGCTATTTTGATTCATTCTAATTATTGTATCACTATTCTTGATTAATTTGCTTGATTAATTTGCTCGAATTTTTTCCCTATATCAAAAAGGTGATCCTCGCAGAAGTGCGGCGCCATAAACTGTATTGAGAGAGGAAGCCCTTCGGGTGTTGCGCCAGATGGCATCGCAAGCGACGGTACACCAGAGAGGTTTGCTGGTGCAGAAAAAATATCGCACAGATACATCGCAACTGGATCATCAAGCTTCTCTCCAAGTTTAAAAGCAGGCATGGGTGTCGTGGGAGTAGCGATAATGTCCACGTCCTCAAATGCGCTTAGTATTTCTTCTTTAATTTTCGCTCGCACCAGAAGTGCCTTGTTGTAATACGCGTCATAATATCCATGCGAAAGCACGTAGGTGCCGAGTAGTATTCTTCTGCGCGCTTCCTTTCCAAAGCCTTGGCCCCGAGTTTTCATATATACATCTCTCAAATTTTCTCCTTCAACACTTAGCCCATAGCGCACTCCATCAAATCGCGACAGGTTTGTTGAGACTTCTGCTGGCATGATAATATAGTAGGCTTCGAGAGAATATTTCGAAAACGGAAGATTTATATCTACAATTTCATATCCCGAATTTTTTAGCTTTTCAATTGAGGACTTAAAATTTTCCATCACCACATCCTCTACCCCTTTCTCGAAGAGGTGCCATGGTACTCCAATCTTTTTTGGATTATCTTTTTTTGAATCTATTTTTCGTAAACTTTCCGGAACAGAAGTACTATCCATTGCGTCATACTTCGACAAAATGTTAAATACTATTTCTGTATCGGCTACATTTTTCCCGAATGGAGAAACTTGATCAAGAGAATTTCCCATTGCAATAATTCCGTTTCTAGATACCGCTCCGTATGTAGGCTTGAGTCCAACAAGTCTGCAAAATGCTGCTGGCTCTCTTACTGATCCGCATGTTTCTGTCCCCAGAGTGAACAATGCCATGTCTGAGGCAAGCGCTGCTGCTGAGCCACCCGAGGAGCCACCTGGAACTCTGGAGGTGTCTATCGGGTTTTTAGTAACTCCAAATGCACTTGTTTGTGTTGAGGAACCCATGGCAAATTCATCCATGTTTGTACGGCCCAGGATTACTGCGCCTTCTCGTTTTAGCTCTTTAATAACGAAGGCATCATAGGAAGCCACATAATTTTCTAATATTTTAGAGCTTGCTGATGCGATGTGTCCCTGGAATAAAATATTATCTTTAATAGCGAGCGGAATACCCGTAAGAATTGTTGCGGTCCCCTCTTGAAATTTTTTTTCTGCAATTTCAACTTGCGTCATCACATCCTCATAAATTTCAAGGTATGCATTTAAGTCATCATTTTTTTCTTTAATAACCTTCAGATACTCTTCCGCGAGCTCCTTGCAAGTATATTCTCCTTTCAGCAAACTCCGGTGCGCTTTTTCAATTGTCAGATTTTTCAAGTCAATCATTTTAGAGAATCTTTTTAACTTTTAGATATCCATCCTGCGAATCTGGAAACTGATTAGTAATTAATTTACTCGAAAATTCTCTTGGCATTTCTGTGTCTTCACGCCAGGCATTGTAAAGGCTTTCATCTGTCTTTACATCATCTAATTTTACCTTTTCTATTGTTTCGACATAGGCCAAAATACCCTTCATATCCTTAAGGATTTCAGCTTTTTCCTCTTCTCCAAGCTCTACTCGAGCAAGCAGAGCAAGTTCCTCTACGTCTTTAATTTCCATCCCGTTAGTATAACAAAAAGGGAGATTATTTACACTATTTATTTAGGAGCGCCTGAACTCTTTCTTCTGTCGGCGGATGAGTGCTAAACAAATTAGAAACTTTTCGCCCCATTCCGGAACCAAATGGATTTGCAATAAAAAGATGCGAAGTTGCAGTATTCGCGAAACGCATTTGACCTTTGTATTGAGAAATTTTCTCGAGCGCTGAAGCTAATCCTTCTGGATAGCGTGTAAGAAGAGCGCCTGAAGCATCAGCGAGAAACTCTCTTTTTCTCGAAATCGCAAGCTGAATTAGTGTTGCCGAAATTGGCGCAAGAATTGATAGAACTATTCCAACTAACATGAATACCCCTCCTCCACCGTTTTCTCTACTTCTTCCACCGCTAAAGAATGACCCACGCAAAAATACATGAGAAATAATAGAAATGAAACCTACAAGTACAACTACGACACTCGAAAGTAATATGTCGCGGTTGCCGACGTGCGAAAGTTCATGAGCAATGACTCCTTCGAGCTCTGTTTTGTTAAGCATACCTAGAAGTCCAGTTGTAACCGCCACTACTGCATGATCTTTATTTCTGCCTGTTGCGAAAGCATTCGGCGCCGAGTCGTCTATTATTGCAACTCGAGGCATAGGAAGACCCGCGGTAATAGCCAGGTTTTCAACTGTATTCCATAAATCAACATTGTCTTCCCTCTTTATCTCTCGAGCGTGATTTAGCTTGAGCGCTACTTTATCAGAAAACCAGTAGCTCGTGATATTCATAAAGACACTGAAAATTACGAAAAAATAGAGAATACTTGGATTCTGATAATATTCTGAAAATACAAATCCAAGAGTAATTATAATAACAAAAAACACCGACATAAGTAGCCAAGTCTTTGTAATATTTTTTGATTGCTGTGTATAAAGCGTCGCCATCTTAGAACTTTACCTCAACTGGATTCTGGGCGACATCGTTATCCGCAAGATCAAAGTATTCCATTTTAGAAAAACCGAACATTCCTGCAAGCGTATTTGTGGGGAAAGTTTCAATTTTCGTATTTAAGTCGCGTACATTTGCGTTGTAGAATCTTCGGGCTGCTTGAATTTTATTTTCAGTATCTGATAATTCTGTCTGAAGTGCTAGGAAATTTGTATTCGCCTTAAGTTCCGGATAAGCTTCTGATATTGCAAAAACGGATTTAAGCGCCCCAGTAAGCATATTCTCGGCACCGGCTTTGTCCGCTAGTGTTCCTGCTCCCATCGCTGCTGCTCTTGCTTTGGTCACATTTTCAAATGCACTGGATTCGTGAGTAGCGTATCCCTTTACTGTATTAACGAGATTTGGAATCAAATCGTATCTCCTTTTCAACTGAACTTCTATGTCTGCCCAAGCTTCTTTTGTGCGGTTCCTTAAGGTTACAAGACCGTTAAAAGAGAATATTACCCACAAAACTAATAGAACTATTATTGCTATGAATATCATATTATTTTTACTTCATTTAATTAATAATAAACTATTTCTGGTTATCACCCCTTATCATCTTCATCGCCTCCGCAACAGTAGTCATAAATTGCGCTGGGAATATAATTGTCGAATTTTTCTCTACGCTGATTTCTGCCATTGTTTGAAGAGTTCGTAATTGAAGCGCAACGGGATGAGAAGCAATCACATCTGCAGCTTCGCCCAATTTCTGCGCTGCTTGAAATTCTCCTTCCGCCGCTACAATCTTGGCCCTGCGCTCCCTCTCTGCCTCTGCTTCCTTAGCCATTGCTCTCTGCATATTATCTGGTAAGGCTATGTCCTTGATCTCTACTGCCGTAACCTGCGCGCCCCACGGCTCGGTGTGCGCATCTATGACATTCTTAATTTGGGTATTGATATCGCTGGTCTGGGAAAGCAACTGGTCGAGCTGGAACTGCCCTACTACGTTTCGCACTGTGGTCTGGCTGATTTGGTTTACAGCGTTATAAATATTTTCTATAGCTACTACCGCTTTGACTGGGTCAACGATATGGTAATACGCAACCGCTGCGATATCTATAGAAACATTATCTTTTGTGATTATCTTCTGAGAAGGTATCTCCATTGTTATAGTACGAAGCAGTATCTTGGTCATCTGTTCGAGAATGGGGATAAGAATAATCAAGCCAGGTCCTCTGGTGCCCGTGCATTTTCCGAGAAAAAATATTACTCCGCGCTCGTATTCTTTGACGACTTTAACTGAAGCAAATAATAGAATTACTACTAAAGCTATAATTATATATAGAATCATAATAGAATTATACTACAAATCCTACTTTTTTGCTGACTTTTTTTTCTGCCACTCTTCTACCATCACTAGAAGTGGAGAAGCTAAGAAAATTGAAGAATAAGTTCCGAAAAACATGCCGGTAACGAGCATGAGAGCAAAGTATTTGGTCGAAACAGGACCGAAGAAGAATAACGCAAGCAACACGAGAATAACAGTGAATGAAGTACTAATTGATCGTACGTAGGACTGCTCCAAGCTCTTCCCCACAACTTCGCTGAATTCTACTTTTGAACTTCTAATTTCATTTCTCAAATTTTCTCTTATTCGGTCAAAGATAACTATCGTATCAGAAACAGAAAGTCCGAGAATGGTTAGTACTGCGACTACAAAAAGAGTATCCAACTCAGCACCATAAAAATGTGATAGCACCGCGAATAATCCAATAGGTATCGTAACGTCATGAAGGAGTGTAACAATCGCGATTACGCCGTATTTCCAAGATGCTACCCCCGTCTCGCCTTTTCCGTGAGTTGCAGAAACTTTCCTGAAAGCGAAAGCGATAAAACAAATAATAGCCAACGAAATTAAAATAACTGCGATGATTGCCTTGCGTGTAAGCTCTTTACCAACCGAAGGACCTATGGAATTAAAATTTGTTTCAGTAAGCGGACTTGCCTCGTTTTGCGAAAGCGCCTTTAGTAATTGCTGATGTTCGTCGTCATTTAAATTTCTTGATTTAACAATATAGCCCATATCTCCTGTCGGCTGAAGAAGAATACCGCCGAATCCCAATGATTCGAGTGTCGAATTTAAAGACTCTTGGGTGGGTCTTATTGTTGTATAATTTACTTCAGTTAATGCTCCCCCTTTGAAATCTATGCCTGCTCTAAGTCCAAAAAAGAAAAAAGTAGTAAAAGAAAGTAGCACGAGTACTATTGATATGGAAACGAATATTTTTTTGTGTTTGACTATAAACATATTTTTTACTTTATTTACTCAGCCCGCTCGAAAATAAAAATCTAGCAGCTTTCCCTTCTCCGATAAATTCGATGGCCAAGAGGAATATGCGAGTAACTGTAATTGCTGAGAACATCGATACTATGACCCCCATTCCGAGCGTCAATGCAAATCCTTTAATTAAGGACGTTCCAAACCAGAATAGTATGAGCGCCGTAATCAAACTTGAAATGTTGGAGTCTCTGATGGAAAGCCATGCTCTGGAGAATCCAAGTCGAACTGCATCCGCAATACTTTTTCCTGCCCTTAACTCTTCCTTGACACGCTCAAAGATAAGCACGTTCGCGTCTACGGCAACTCCCATGGAAATAATAAATCCAGCTATTCCAGGGGCAGTAAGAGTTACCGGTAAGAGTTTAAAGAGTGCCAAAATTATTACAGTAAAAATTGAAAGCGATATTACAGCCAAAACTCCAGGAAGTCGGTACCAGAGTATCAGGAAAAGCGCCACCAGCAAGAAACCAATTATAGCGGCTTTGACTCCAGCGTGAATGGCATTTTCTCCGAGTGTAGCACCTATTGTTTGCGTGGAAAGAAGCGATATAGGAACAGGAAGCGCTCCGGAATTTAGTCTTCCCACGAGCATCTTTGCTTCCTGCGGAGTAAAGGATCCAGAGATTATTGCTGTACCGTCTGGAATTTCTTCCCTAACTGTTGGTGTTGAGATCGGAGCACCATCTAAGTAGATAGCAACTCTTTTGCCGACATTCTCTTTTGTAATTTGTGCAAAAAGCTTCGTACCTGCGTCGTCGAAGTGAAGCGTAACACGAGGCTCACGTGTGTTTACGTCAAACTCCAAAACCGCTTGCTTTAAATATCTACCTGTTAGTTCAGTAGAAGTAAACTGTGGCTCTGTAAGAGCCCCCGCATCAAGTGTTACTTTTCCATCTGGTCCTACTGTTGCTTTTTGAGGAATAAGATCTTTTTCTGGGGTTTCCGTTTTAAATTCGAGAAGTGGAGTCTGGCCAATCATAGCAATTGCTTTGGTTACATCAGTAACTCCTGGAAGATCAACTATAAGCTGATGCTCCGCAGAAATAAGACCGCCACCTTGAACCTGAACTACAGGCTCAGACACTCCGAATAAATTCACTCTTCTTTCTATAACATCACGAAGCGAGTCCATCGAATCCCCTACTTGACCTGCTGGAACTCCGCTAATGTCGGCCTTGTATATTAAATGGCTTCCACCAGAGAGGTCGAGACCGAGACGAAAAGGATGATTTTTGAAAAATGCCTTTTGATTCTCAAAATTTTTGTTTAATTTTGGTTCGGATTTATAAACGAAAAATCCTACTGCGCCACCCAAAATAAGTATTATTAGAGCTAGAACTATTCTTTTCCACATAAAGATGTGGTTATTCTATAGGTTTTTGGAAAAATATGCAAATTTAATGCTAATAAGTTTTATTATATAAGCCACCATCGGACCTATGATAAAACCGCCCAAAATATCTATTGGAAAGTGCACTCCTGCAACAATACGAGCCATCCCGATTAAGAGTGTGAAAAACATAAAAATGTAACCGATTCTTCTGTCTATTAAAAAAATTGAAATCGCTAAAGCCGCAAAAAAAGTAGCATGGCCGGACGGAAAAGCATAACTGCTTTTATCAAATAGAACCTGTACGTTGTCGAAAACAACCATCGGGCGGTCTGTATGAATATAAAATTTTAAAGTAGTTGCAATTACCCAAGCCAACCCGCTTGCAAAAAAAACTACGAAAAAATCTTTTATTGACCTACGATAATAAAGTAAAAATATTATAGCCGATATAACTACAATAAAGGGAAAATAAACAGCGAAAAAAATAGCAACAGCGTCAAAAATTTCTGATCGATGTGCAAAATTATAAAAAAAATAAAAAATCCTATCGTTCATTTTTTTATTATATCACTTTAATTTTTTTGCTACTTTTAAAACATTATTAAGTAGCATTGCCACGGTTACTGGACCCACCCCACCAGGCACGGGAGAAATATAACTTGCCACACTTTCTACTGATTCTATGTTGATATCCCCCACAATTCCGCCATTAGAATCCGAAGTTCCCGCATCAATTAAAATAACTCCTTTTTTTACCATTTCGCCTGTTACAAATTTACCATGGCCAATTCCTGAAATTATTACGTCGGCCTCTTTAAGTAAATGCTCTTTGTTTTCGGTTTTTCTGGTAATTATTATTGGATCTAAATTTCTATATTTTAAAAGCTGAGCTACGGGCTTCCCTACTAGTTCTCCCTGACCCAGGACTACAATTTTCTTTTCTTTTAGCTTAAGGTCAAGAGAATCTAGTGAAGCCATACAGGCAAGTGCGGCAGGGTAAACAATATCTTTTTGTAAATCAAAATTATTATAGAACTTCTCGCTTGCTACGCTTCCCAGGCAGTCCACGTCGAGGGTAGGATCTATAGCGTCAAGTACTAACCTTTTGTTGATAGGCTGAGGGAGAGGAAGCTGAACTATTATTCCACACATATTTGGAATTTCATTTAAAATTTTTATTTCTTTGATTAAATCCTCCGTGCTTATACTTCTTGGAAAATTCGCGTTATGAAATCTAATCCCCACAGATTCTGCTTTTTTGCCTTTCATTTTTACATACTGAATAGACGGAGCGTCATCCCCTATCAAAACATCACAAAAAACTGGCACAAAATTTAGTTTAGAAATTTCTATTTTTATATTTTCAAGTATAGTTTTCGCTATTTTTTTTCCATCAATTATTTCCATAATCTTTTTACTTTAAAAACCATTATGCCCCCAAGAATTCATTTTTTGTATCGTCGCGATGAACCGACCTCGAGTCGCGCTTCAAACTCATTAATATCCCAAGTGCAGCGAATTCTACTACAAGATGTGACCCTCCATAGCTCATAAAGGGAAGAGGGATTCCAGTAACGGGCATAAGGCCCAAGTTCATACTAATATTTACAAATATATGACTAATGAAAAATATGGCAACCCCTAGTCCAAAGAGTATCTCGAAATTGTATGCTCCAAGTGTTGCCGAATAAAGAATTCTCCAGATTACAAGACCGTAAAGCAATATAATAATCATCGCCCCGATAAATCCCCACTCCTCAGCAAAAGCTGCAAAGACGAAATCAGCCTGTGGTTGTGGAAGAAATTTCAATCTTGATTGTGTTCCAAATCCTAGCCCCTTCCCAGTTAATTCTCCAGATCCAACCGCTATGGTCGACTGAAAAGCATTGTATCCTGTACCGTGGATATCGGCCAAAGGATTAATAAAGTTCATGACACGCGCTTTTTGATATGGAGCAAAAACAAAAAACCAAAAAGTTGTGAAGATTATTGCGCCAGAAACAAATACAAGCAATAAGTGCATTTTAGATATTCCAGAGACAAGCACCATGCCAAGCCATATTGCTAAAATAATCATCGCAGAGCCAAAGTCCGGCTGAAGTACAACCAAGATGAGCGGTAAAAGTGCGTAAGAACCTGAAATAAAAATATGCTTGATGTCTCTAATTTCAACATGTCTACGAGAAAAATACTTTGCAAGGATAAGGAGCAAAATAAGTTTCATGGTATCAACCGGCTGAAATGAAAAAAACCCAAAGCTAAACCAGCTCTTCGCTCCATGAGAAACATGCCCGAGAACAAAAAGCAGAAGAAGTATAAAGCAATTAGCTAAATATAAAAAAACTAAAACATTTGTTTGTTTCAAAAAACGAAAATCAATAAAAGAAAAAGTGAGGAAAATAATAATACCTATGGAGACCCAAATAATCTGTTTGTTAAAGAAATCTCCAATATTTTCTGTGGGGGTAAAGCTCTTCATAGTCACTAACCCAGCAGCAATAATTGGCAAAATAAAAATAACAAGCAGCCAATCTATTTTTTTAAAAGAATTGGCATACATATTACTTAAATTTTACTTGAGAAATATCAAACATCGGGATCACTTCCTTAGCTACTATATTACCCACAAACGGCTCTGGCCATGTAAAATTTATGTCCCTTTTTTCTCCACCTTGAAGTTCATCAATAAATGTTTTGCTTGCTGAAACTGCATTATTTTTCACATCGTAGAGTATAACTACTACTCCAATTTCAGGAACTGAATAAAAAGAATTATTTTTTATTTTCGCGGAGAGTACCGGATTTGTGTCTTCGTTGACAAGACCGATGTCAGAAACAGTTAACTTAAGCTCCTCCAACTTTGCTTGGGGCACTTGTGTCCATGAGGGATTTTCTGTGAATTCAAAAGTTGTATAAACTGGCGTAGAGTTGCCAGTATCAACAGCGGGCTCAAATATCGCAAACTTTCCACCTGCCGGGATATGTGCACTTCCCTCTCTCTTGGCAATATACACATTATTGGCATCTGCAAATCTAAATCTATAATTTATTTTTTTGAGAGCAGCATTTTTGTTATGGTTTTCAACATAAGCAACAGCATTATATCTCCCTGGTACTACTCTAAATGACCTCGCCCATAATATAGAAATCGAATCAACTTGATCAGCACACGCAAGAGAGCAGCTTCCCCCGCAGTCAATGCCTGTTTCTGTGCCATTCTTTTTATTATCCATACAGCTCGCAGGCCTAACAAAATAAGGACGAAGGAATAGAAATCCTAGACCCAAAAGTAAGATTATTAGCGCCACACCATAAAGCATTTGCCTTTTAAAAGCCCACGTCATATGGGTATTGTAGCATTAAAAATTCAAAAAAAATATTCTGGCAGTTTTGTCTGGAACTATTTAGTAGTTGTACCCGTAAGATCCTCCATAGCCATAACCTGGATTGTTGTAGGGGTTGTATACATAGGGATTGTAATATGAGCTTTGGTTGTAAGAAGCTTGATTGTAATTGTACTGATTATAATTATATTGATTCGCTGGCTCATAAGAATAAGAGTTCGGATAAGAGTAATTATTGCCCATTCCATAGTATTGCAAATAGTTTGGCTGACTGTAATTTGAATTATAGTTTTGCTGAGAGTATTGCTGGGGTTGGTTATAAGGACGTACTGGATCAAGCGGGTATTGGTAATAGTTCACTTGATTATAGGGAGAGAACGCATTCTTATATTGAGTGTAAGATGATGAATAATTTGATGGATAATAATTTCCCTGATTGTAGCTGCCGTAACTAGTATTGCCCAAATGATTTGCTTCTGCAGCGGGAAGAACCACAGAATAAGGTAATAAAAATAAGGCTAAAGTTAATATTATTTTCTTCATATAAATATGTTGACGATTAAATCTCTAAAATATTACGCTTTAAAATGGGCAAGAATGAGAAAGGGCGGTGTGATTGTTAAACAACCTCCTGCCCTGTCGATCTCACTTCTTCCCAAAGCATGGCCCCTCTGGGTTATATCTACACTTACCTGTGCAGAATTTCTTACCAGGCGGACCTGTCCAGATCGTTACCATACCACAAGGATCACAGTAACGACGTTCTTCATCCAACCCTAGCGCAATTTCTGCCGGCAAAACTCTCTTAAAAACTTCGTCCAAAGTCTTGCCGCTTTCCCCTACACCCTTCTTAGCTTTTCTCACATGGTGTGTTCCCATGCAGTACCTCGCTTGTGTGTGTTCTCTATATTTATAATACAAAAAGAGAAATTTAGAAAGCAAAAAAAACAGGACCAAGGGAGACAAACGCAAAGCGTATGTTCCCAAGGTCCTGTGTGCTCGCTTCCTATGACGGAAGCAAAGACTTGATCACCTCCTTAGCGAGGAGTTTTCCGGGGGCGCCATATTGGCGGTAGATAGCGGCCGTTGCCGCCCTTCATGAGTCGGTTCGCCGAAAGCGCCAGGTCCCATTTCTTCATGGATCGTTACTCCGGTGGAGGTGGGTGCAGTTGTATTCAATTGAATTATATTCCTAGTAAAAGTAGAGTCCAGTAAAGATGTGGATTACTTGAAATACAAAAAGTGCTCGATGTTGGCGACCACCTCCCCTTTAGAAAAGGTTTATTAATTTGATAGATTACTTTTTCTATTTTTAAAAAATTGACTAATAAAATAAATAATAGACACTGAAGAATAAAGCCCGATAAAACATAAATTAACATAATCTCCGCTAAAAAGTAAGTCGTTACCGTCAATACTATATGAAAATAAAACAGACACGACCATAAATATTATTGTAATAATAAACCAAATTTTGTATTTAATATTATTTAATGCATATGCAAAAATACTCAAGATAAAAATGTCAATACTCCAGTAAAATAAATACTCAAAAAAGTAAGCGACATGGTAATTATAATTCATGGAATCACCATAAAACTTTAACCATATAAAAATTATAACAGAAATAATCAAACTAGATAAACTTATTATTTTCTTCATATTAACTCAAATTATCTAATAATTATTATTGCTTATCAAGTTATCTCAGTCCAACAGTTACAGAATGAGTATTTCCATCATCTAAAATTACTGATATTTTGTACCAATATCCAGCAGCTAACCCTTTCGTACTCCAATTGTAAATATATTGCGATCCGTCCCATTTAAAATTAGTTCCACTTGTACCCGTATCATTATAAATTGATTCATCTACAGGAGAGCTCATAGAAGTGCCTTTTTGTGGAGGAAGCCACACTGGAATTGCTCCAGTGTGTATTATTGTACCATTCGATTTCTTTAATTGAAACTTTACAGGTACAGTGCTTCCTGCCTTAAAGACGCTTAAGCTCGGACCTATCTGGTGTGCTGTATCATTTATTGGCTGTAAGAAACCGTCAAAGCGATAATTTATCCTTAATGTTCCTGGAGTGAATGTTGCGAAAGAATACTTGTTAGATATTAAGGTACCTATAGTACAAGTTATTGGGTAATTACCAACAGTACTTAAGTTTGTTGCTGTTGAGGTACAGCTTGGTATTCCTGTCGTACTGTTTGCTTGAGTGTCACCATTGTCGAAACCTGAAAGTATTGCAGCTAAATTTGGAATCGGGTTGCCTAAAGTTATATCTTTGTTCTCTGCTGTAATGGTAAGTGGTTTTGGAAGAGTAATTGAATCTCCTGAATTTGCTATAACATTAAAATCATTTATCCCGTCTCCATTTTTATCTAACTTAAGAACTAATGTATCAGCATTAATAGGGTCTTGAGTCACTTCTGCTGTAGTCTGAAGAGTCACTGGTATGTCTACAAACGAAGTTGTTGTACTTGTACCATCTGGTAAAACTTTCTCTGATTTATAGGTGAATGTGCCAGTTCCAGTGCCTTTTAGTTTTATACTCTTGGCTTCATCTTCGGGTAAATTTAAATATTTTCCTTCTCCAAATTCAAGGTAGGAAGAATTTGAGATATTTTCTTCTACATAGCAGAAATCAGATGATTGTGGACAAATTTTCCCTGTATGGTTACCATCAGCATCATACGCATCTAATGTTACAGGAGAGTGGATAGAGAGTCTGAGACGAGTCGATACATCTAATGGTATAGTATTTTTTAATACATTGTCGGATACAATACTTTTTTTCTCTATAACAGATTTTATTAAGTTTTCCAAGGAATCAACTTCTAATATATTGGAATGCTTTATTTTGGGGAATTGCAATATATTAAATTTATTTATATCTACCCAATATTTCTCAGAGCTAGTCAGACTCATGTATTGAGCGCTTGGGACTACAACCGTACCATCTCCGTCGGAGGTAAAACGCGGTCGTTCATCTAAGATATATTCACAATTTAAAGAACCCGAACATTCAAGCCTGGGATAGTATTCGAAACTAGCAACTGTATCAAGCCCCCAGCCTGCAACTTCAATTACCGTCAAATTAGAAGGTGGTGTCCAAGCATCTATAATGTTATGTAGATTTTCGGCTTCAGTAAATAAGTTTTTAGGTATACTAATAGGTAAATTTGTCTCAGATGGCAGAGGATTTGTCCTACCCTCAGCTCCGAAAAGGAAATCTTTATATTCATCATACGAGCTTACTGCGCTACCAAAGGTCTGAACAAGTTTTGTAGTTATATTCGATGGAATAATGCTATCAACAAAAGTCACAGGGGAAGCACTTACCCTATTTATATAATCCTTACTTGGTAAAAGCCCGTATGCACCAAGCATATTTCTTCCCAACTCTCTCGCGTGCACATTGTCCAACAGAAAACCTCCAGCAATTTGTTGATCATAACCGTGCATTATCGCAGGCACAGCTTCTGCTGTGCCAATTTCTGGAACAGCAACTAATATCAAAACATCAACATTATCTATTAAATTGTTAATTTCATAATCTTTATCGCTCTGCAGTTTTTGCAAAAAAGCTTTCGCAAGAAGTCCCCCATTACTATGAGCAATTATAGTCACTTTTCCATTTTTAGAAGAATTTGCTAAAGATTGCAATGTGTCAGTTAAAGTTACAACTCCAGTTTTAGTTTTGGTGCCATTGTTTACTATATCAGCAATGTTTTGACGCCAATCATAAACATAAGGTGCCCATGCATTTATTTTGTTAGTATCCATAAGATTCCCCATTGTCTCAGAAAAACTTTTATAGATATTTTGACCAGCTGAACCTGTATAAATTGGCGTATTACTTTCATTAATTATATCTTTGGTGTAGATATTTGGATTAATAGAAACTCCATCAGTATTTAGATATAAATCTTCAACATCAGAAGAATCATTTGGTTCCCAAAGCTGATCTTCTGGGTTCAATATATTCCCAGGTTTATACAACCTACTTGCTTCAAGTCCCGGAAGAAATAATACATTCGAAAAACAATCAGAGGTACATCCTGGTGGAGGAGGTGGCGGAATGCTGCCAGTGGTCCATGTTCCATCAGAATATTTAACATTTAAATAATATATATTGGGTCCATTAACAAACCTCCACCAATGATCTTGAGGATAAGTAGCAATATAAATATCATTTGTATAAAAACTTCCTGTGCCTGTTGAAGTTAACTGAGTAGAAGTATCTGGAAAGGAACCCGCATAAACTGAATCTTGCGTATAGGAAAAGCCAGTTGTTGTATAACAATGATTATCCACAATAGAATTACAGATCATCTCAGTAGTAGGAGTCCCTTCGATTGAAAAATATGGTTGATTAGAAGAATTTCCCAGGTGATCAGAAGGATAAAAGCAAGCAGTGGTTGCAAAACCCAAATTGGGGGTGCAATTACCAGAATTGTTATAAGCAAAAATACTTACCGCCCATGTATCTATCCCATTAAAAAATATGCCCTGAGAACTTAGATCAGAGGCAGTTATTGAATATAGTTCCATTTCTCCGTTACCATCTGTCTTACCTGCCACATAGTTATTAACTGAAAAATAAATATATGAGGGTCCAGGATTGGCAAGATTATAAAAAGTAACACTAAAGAATGCGTCGGGAGAAGTTTTCCCATAAAATTTTATAGAATCGAATGTACCTGCTTTTGGGGTAAATGCTTGGTAGCTATAATCAGACAACCCCTCACAGCCCGTACCTGAAGTAGTACCACAAGTAGTAAAAGTTGTACTTTGTTCTGCTTGAGTAGCCAGTACCGTAATATCTGCTGCACTTGCATAGTGAGCAACCAAGAAAAAGCTTAAAAATACTAGCGTTCCTGTCAACTTCAAGATATTCTTGAACGGCGACATAATTATTTCGATAATATCACTATTTTTAATAGTGTCAATACCCATATCAACATTTCATAAAATCTTTGCCATTTCAAATTATATCACCACTTGACGGCCGTCTAAATATGATATAATGAAAGTATGTCAAATAAATTAAGCCATTCCCCTAGTGTTACAGATCTTCTTGTGGCAACTTTGGAAAGTGGAAAAAACGTCCGCTTATTTCATGCAATACTTAGAGAGCGCGAGTTTAAATTGCATAAAAAGGGAAATATTGTGCTGGGTCTTTCCCGTTTGCATACAAAGGGGTATGCAGAAAAATCTTCTAATGGCTGGTATCTCACTGAAAAAGGTAAACAACATGCTAACAAAGAAAATTTATTTTCTTATATAACATCTCCTTTTAAGAAAGGAGTCGCTGCAACAATAATCGTTTCTTTTGACATACCAGAACAAAAGAGAAAAACCCGAAATTGGCTACGTAATCAGATTAAAATATTTGGATATAAGATGCTCCAGCAAAGTTTATGGATTGGTCCTGGTCCACTGCCTGGTGCTTTTTCAAAAAGACTTATAGCTTTGGAAATAAAAGAAAATGTAAAAACTTTTAAGATTAGCTCCTTAAATAAATAATATGTCATATTTAGACGGCCGTCAATAAATGATATGTTATTTTGTGGTTTTTATAAATAAGTAATTGAAAATAGCTGTAAATAGAAAACGAAAAGCCCCGGGAACGAGACTAGTCGTATGGTGCGGGGCTTCAATGTGTTGCGCGATTTCCGAGAAGTTTTATCACGCTCTCGGCGAACTGTGGTTCATTCTCAAAAACCTCTCCGGCAATTCTCGGAATATCTGCTCGGAGCCTTACATAGGTCTCCTTGCGGTATCCGAAGATTCTCCCTTCGTCCGGATCTCCTGCAGCAAGGCGCTCAAGGATTTTGTAACAACTTTCTACAAAACCTCTGGGTGATGTATCGGAGCCTAGGTGATAGGCAATGTAGTATCCGAAATCGTACACCAGCCGATCACCCTCGCCAGGAAGATACTCCCTGAGATGAAACAGTCTTTGCTTTGCTTCATACATCGAAATAACTCTTTCAAACTGACCCATCGCGGTATCCTCCAGGTAAGGGTAAGTTTGTGATTCAACTTTAAATTACTACTTTGTTCCCTGGCAGTCAATAGGTATATTGTCAACGCAAAAAACTCTACTCTTGTAGAGTTTTAAAGAATCAAGTACTCGGTGTTGGCGACAGCCTACTTTCCCCTATAAAGAGTATCATGGGCTCAACAGGGCTTAACTTCTCTGTTCGGAATGGGAAGAGGTGTGGCCCCTGCGACAAATCACCAACACTGAAAACTTGATTGAACATTTTTGGTCTCCGACAATAAAGTCGAAGTTGTGGTTTCCAAATTTCTTAACAGGAATCGAAACATTAGTACTTCTCAGCTCAACACATTACTGTGCTTACACTTAAAGCCTATCAACGTGATCATCTCTCACGGTTCTTAACGATTCCTTATCTTGAAGCTGGCTTCCCTCTTAGATGCTTTCAGAGGTTATCCATTCCCGACATAGCTACCGAGCAGTGCCCTTGGCAGGACAGCTCGTACACCAGAGGTCAGTTCACTCCGGTCCTCTCGTACTAGGAGCAAATCTTCTCAAGAATCAACGAGTGCAGTAGATAGGAGACCAACCTGTCTCACGCACCTACAATTTAATCCTACCCGAAAAAGTAGAAAGAAATTTTTCACACATTACTGTGTGGATTGGACTGTGACATCAACTCGCAAAATATTTTTTTGAAGTTGGCTAACATTCAGTCTCTACGGGCAAAATAAATTATTTTTTCCCTCGGCGTTACCCGTACATTCTCAAGGACTTGCCCTGAGCTTGTCGAAGGGTTTCTCCGATATAAGTTAGCTTGCCACTTTGCATTTCTACAAAGCGCCGCCGTGATACTAATTTAATAGTATGATTGATTTCGATTAAAACAGTTCAAATAAATTCGAATTCCTCTGAGGGCTCAGACTGTGGAAAAGTCGCGATATATATTGCTATATGATGCAACTCCTCCACGGTCTGAACCCAGCTCGCGTACCTTTTTAATTGGCGAACAGCCAAACGCTTGGCAGCTTCTCCACCGCCGCGCTAAGGTGAGCCGACATCGAGGTGCCGAACTCCGCCGTCGATATGAACTCTTGGGCGGAACTAGCCTGTTATCCCTAGAGTAGCTTTTATCCGTTGAGCTTCCACCGCATCTAATGCGAATGGTCGGATCACTATGTTCTGGTTTCCCACCTGCTTGAGATGTACCTCTTACAGTCAAGCCAGCTTGTGCCATTACACTATCGGCACGGTTTCCATTCGCGCCTAGCTGACCTTTAAACCCCTCCTTTACTTTTTAGGAGGGTACAGCCCCAGTAAAACTATCCGCCATATACTGTCTCAATACGTTTTTGCCGTTTTGGTTAGAACATGCCTCCGTAAAGAATGGTATTTCACTGACGAGTAGAACTCAGCCGAGACCGAATCCATCAGACCTCTCCCATCTATTCTACGCAGTACAAAAACATGCTCAATATAAAGTTATAGTAAAGCTTCTAGGGTCTTTTCGTCTAACTGCACTTAACCGGCATCTTCACCGGTATTGTATTTTCACCGAGCTGGTCCCCGAGACAGTTTTCCAGTCATTACACCATTCGTGCGCGTCGGAACTT
>JBDSTB010000031.1:0-8626 GCA_039928455.1 Minisyncoccota bacterium
TTAAGAAGAATGCTAAGTCTTCCATCTTTTCTTTATTTGGCAAGTCGTGAACTCTGTATACAAATACATCTTCAGGAATTTTATGATGGCCAGGCTTGCTCTTTCCCTTAGAGAAAACTTCTGCGACCTTCCTGTTTGCGAGGAGCATAAATTCCTCGATTAATTTATTAGAATCTCCTCGTTCTTTCTTTATTACTTTTATGGGTACTCCACTTTTATCAAGTACGAATTTTATTTCTTCTTGCTCTAGAACCAATGCGCCATTCGCGAACCTTTCCTTGTTTAATTTTTTAGCGAGACCATTTAAGATTGCGAGCTCTCTATGAAGGGGAGCATGAGTGCTCTTAATAGCCTCGCCCGTGGCCGGTCTATGGCTGAGAGATTTTTCCGCTTCCTCATATGTAAATCTTTTTTGTGAATGTATTATAGTGCGTCCGTACCATTCGCTTTTTACTCTTGCTTCCTTATCTAAAATAAAAACAGCGCTCATCGTGAGGCGATCTTTGTTGGGCACCAATGAGCAGAGATCATTAGAAAGCGCCTCTGGAAGCATCGGGATAGTTCTATCTACGAGATACACGGACGTGCCTCGCTCTCGTGCCTCTTTGTCTAGTTCGCTTCCAATTTTTAGATAATGCGATACATCGGCGATATGAATACCGACTTCGTATAATTCCTCTTCACCACCTCTAATCCCGTTAGAAGTAGAGGCGCGCTGCGAGCCCTCGCGACTTCTAACGGGATGAAAAGAAATTGCATCATCGAAATCTTTTGCATCAATGGGATCGATTGTGAAAGTTAAAATTTTCCTGAAATCACGTCTTTCTTTTAAATCTTCATTTTGAATTCCCAATTTTTTTATTATTTCAGCCTCTTTTTCTACCAAGGGAGGGAAATCAGAATCGAATCCCTTCTCCATAGCTATTGCATGCATTTCTGTGTCGTTGTCTCCAGGAAGTCCAAGAATTTTTACAACTTTTCCTTCTGGCGCTTTCCGATGATCTTTCCAGGAAATAATTTCTGCGAAAACTTTCTCTCCAACCTTTGCACCGTTTATCTGCTCGACTGGAATTAAAATATCTGTGTACATTTTCGTATCATCAGGCTTGAGGAAAAAAATTGAATTTTCTTTTTCAAGTACTCCAGCGAATCCAATCTTTGCTCTCGTTACTATACGAGTAACTTCAGCCGACTGCCTTCTTCCTCCTTTCGGATGGAGAACTATTTCAACGGTGTCCCCATGAAGGGCAGTATTCAAATGCCGGAAATCAATTTCTGGGTCTTCTTTCAGGTCGGGGATTGCTACATAGCCTGTGCCCTTGGAAGAAACAGAGATAACTCCCTCTCTTTTATTAGTTTCATGTTTCTTGTGTTTCATGTGGATTTTCACCCAATAAATATAGCATATAAAAGCTATATTGACAACAGGGATGGATTATGCTATACTATAAGAAAGCTAGGTGGGAAGTTCCCGTCGGCAAAAAACCTGCACCTTGCAAGATAGGAGAAATACAATGTCTGGTTCAAAATTCCGTGGGTTCCCGAATGAAAGAACAACGAAGACGACTCCATGGAGAGCGATTATTGCTCTCCTGGTCGCCGCCGCCGCGTTTCTCGCCTACTGCTACAAACATGGCGGGCTCATGCCGCTGATTTTGATCGCCACGATCGTGACCGCTTGCGCCCCAAGGTACTCGTCGCCGCTGACAGAGCCAGGGCCGGTCGTTGTGTACGAGACATCGACTGCCAACGGAGTGACGTCGAGTTCGACGTCTATCAAGTCACGCGCTGCCGCTGAGCTCGAGTTTCGGCTCGCGATGATCGCGGGAGCCACCGAAGTGGCAAAAGCGATCGCCATCTCCTATCACCAAACATATGGGGGCTACCTCACTTATGGCGGTGGTGGAGCAGTCGGCGTGAACACGACTGCAGGTTCTCAAGGGGGCGGCACATATCGCCCTTACAACCCACCTCGCAGGTGAGCATCACAAACCACTGGTTTTCTTTTCGCAGATATTGCGATGGAGAACCAGTGGTTTTCTATTTTATGCCACTTAACCTAAGCCTGTTTGCCTTTTTAATAAATTGTGTTAAACTCATCAAATGTTAAAGATAAGACTTCAGAGGATTGGAAGAAAGAATGATCCATCATTTCGGGCAGTTTTGACCGATTCAAAAAACAGCACAAAGAGCGGAAGATTTCTAGAAATACTAGGTACTTATAATCCGAAAGCGGGAGAGAAAGTTCTACAAAATGATCGTATTAAATACTGGCTTTCTAAGGGAGCCAAGCCGTCTGATACTATGCATAACTTTTTAATTCACGATAAGGTCATAGAAGGCAAGAAAGTAAACGTCTTACCGAAGAAGAAGCCGACAGAGAAGAGGAAAGAACTTAAGGCGAAAAAATAACTTGCCTACCGGCAGGTAGGTTTTGTATACTTACAGAAAGAAGCAGCCTGTCTGGTCGTAACACTGCAAAGAGGAAAAAACAAAAGTTTTAAATTAAAAATATAATCAGAGATTCACCATGGAAGAAGCAGACAAGATATTTCTCGAATACGTAGTAAAGGCATTGGTTGATAATCCGAACGATATCAAAATCGATCGAACAGTAGATGAGATGGGAGTTCTCATTACTCTTACTGTTAACCCAGCAGACATGGGTAAGATTATCGGACGAATGGGCAATACTGCGAAAGCAATCCGAACCCTTCTCCGAATTATCGGTATGAAGAATAACGCTCGCGTAAATCTAAAGATAAACGAGCCAGAAGGAAGCACAAGAGAGCCTAGAGAACAGAGAGATGATAAAGGAGGAGACAGAGAAGAAACAAGTGGAACGAGCGACAGCTACGTAAGACCACCTCACCAATCTCCAACACTTAAGACAGTTGACCAGGCGATGGAAGATTTGAAAGGAATATAATTCAGATAGTTTCTAGAAAAGAGCGAATACAAAGGTTTTCTTGCTTGCAACACAGTATCCAACTGCTCGCTACAAAAATCTTTGTATTCGCTCTTTTTGTTTAAATAAACAATGCGCTTCCATGTAATTACAATTTTCCCGGAGATGTTTGATTCCTATCTGAAGGAGTCTATTATTGGGCGTGCGATAAAGGATAAGAAAATTTCTATAAAGTTCTATAATCCGATGGATTTCTGCGAGCCGAAGAAGAGAGTAGATGCGAGGCCTTATGGTGGGGGACCAGGAATGGTTCTTCGACCCGAACTTTTTCTGAAGGCTTTTGCTGCGGCCAGTAAAAGTTTTTCTCGGGTCCTCGGAAAAAATCCCCAGACCACTCGAAAAAGTTTTCCTGGCCTACGCAGAGTTAAAATAATTTTATTTTCAACTGCAGGCAAAAAATTTACAACAACTTATGCAAAAAATGTTTCCAAAAAATATACAGATATTATTTTAATTTCGGGTAGATACGAGGGAATAGATGCTCGTGTGCAGAAAATTTTAAAGGCAGAGGAAATATCTGTGGGGGATTATGTGCTTACTGGTGGAGAACTTCCTGCGATGATATTAATTGATTCAATTTCCAGGCAAATAAGGGGAGTCTTAGGTAAGTATGAATCCCTTGAAGAAGAAAGAGTTTCAACTAGTGAAGTCTATACCCGTCCAGAAATTCTAAAATATAAAGGCAAAAATTACAAAGTTCCGAAAGTTCTGCTTTCGGGGAACCACAAGGAAATAAATAAGTGGAAACAAAAATAAATATTTGACAAAAGTCGGAGGATAAGTATACTGTACTAGATTCATTGATTGAGTACCGGATGCAATCTCCGTTTTTATTATAAGGCTCGAAAGAGCGTTAATTTTAAAGAGTATCCGACGAATTTAATAAGAAGCTAGAGAAAAGCATATTTTCCCGGTGTTTTTCTTTCGTTTTTTCGTTATATTCTTAGATTTCTCTCAAATAAAGTATGCATATTGCAACTGCTGAGGTAGGAGAAGCAAAAGAGATTAAGCGTCCTAAGAAGTATTTTTCGAGGTATAAGAAGCCTCTAGTTCCGTTTCCAGATCTAATCGAAGCACAAGTGAAGAGCTTTAAGTGGCTCGTCGAGCAGGGAATCGGAGAAGTGTTTAAAGAATTCTCTCCTATTAGCGACTACTCTGCAAAAAAATTCCAACTCGAATTCACATCTTTCTCTCTATCTCCATCCAAGTCAGATGAAAACGATTCAAAGATAAATAAGCTCTCTTACCAGGGGCAGCTTAAGGCGCGGGTAAAGCTTACAAATAAAATATTAGGAACTGTAAAAGAACAGGAAATTTTCATGTCAGAGTTTCCTCTAATGACTCCTCACGGGACCTTCATAATAAATGGAGTGGAGAGAGTTATCGTGCCACAGCTTGCGCGTTCTTTCGGAGTTTTCTTTACAGAGTCAGAGAGTAAGGGTAACAGATACTTCGGAGCGAAAATTATTCCTGCGCGAGGAGTATGGATCGAAATTGAATCAGAATCAGACGGCGCGATTTACATAAGAATAGATAAAAAGAGAAAGTTTCCAGCAACTGCATTACTTAGAGCGATGGGGTACACAACTGATGCTGAAATACTAAAAGCATTTTCTAAAGAGGCAATGTTTGAAGAGGCAATCAAGGCGTGCCTAGCTAAAGATGGAGTAAAGTCCGTGAGTGATTCATATATTGAGATATATAAGCGTCTAAGAGACGGAGATATGGCGACAGCAGACAACGCAAAAGAGTTTATTGACTCGCTGTTTACTCCAGAGCGCTATGACCTTTCTCCAGTTGGGCGATTTAGATTCAACCAGAGATTTGAAAAGGGAATGACCGAAGCGGATCTAGCACGAAGAACAATTTCCAAGGAAGATTTGGTAACTGTAATAATGAATATAATTACACTTAACAATGCCCCAGGAGCAAAGTCAGATGATATAGACCACTTGGGTCAGCGCCGAGTGAGATTTGTTGGAGAAATTCTTCAGCAAAAAGTTAGAACAGGTATGATGCAGATTAAAAGAAATATACAGGATCGTATGTCTATTATTGATGTTGATACTGCAATGCCGATCGCGATTATCAACCAGAGACCTCTTCAAGCTCGAATTAAAGAATTCTTTACCACCAACCAGCTTTCACAGTTTATGGCGCAGGAAAACGTGCTTTACGAGATAGAGCATTTGCGTACTCTTTCAGCGCTTGGGCCCGGAGGACTCACTCGAGAGCGAGCAGGACTCGAAGTTCGTGACGTGCATCCATCTCACTACGGAAGAGTTTGCCCTATTCATACTCCAGAAGGACCAAACATCGGACTTATTTTGCACCTTTCAACTTATGCAAAGATCAATGAATTTGGAATTATCGAAACTCCTTATATAAGAGTAAAGAACGGCAAGCTCACTTCTGAGGTTGTTTACTTAAACGCGCTCGAAGAAGAAAAATACAACATCGCACATGCCGGAACTCCTTATGACGAGAGCGGAAAAATCACAGAAGATAAAGTAGAGGCAAGAATAAAGACAGAGCCAGGAGCAGTTTTAAGAGAAGAAATTGATTTTATCGATGTTGCTCCTAACCAGGCGTTTTCTATTGCGACTTCAATGATTCCTTTCCTAGAACACAATAACGCGAACCGCGCCTTGATGGGAAGTAACATGCAGAAGCAGGCAGTGCCTTGTATCTTGCCAGAAGCTCCACTTGTTGCGACTGGTATGGAAGAATTAGCTTCACGTGATTCCGGAAGACTGGTAATTTCAAAAGAAGAGGGAGTAGTTTCATATTTAGATTCTAAAAAAATAATTATTAAAGGAAAGAAGGAGTTGACTTATCCTCTTGTAAACTTCATGAGGAATAACAACTTCGCTGTTTTCCACCAGAGACCAGCAGTAAACGTAGGGCAGAAAGTAAGAAAGGGAGACGTATTGGCTGATACAAGCAGTACAGTCGGAGGGCAGATCTCACTTGGACAAAATATTTTCGTAGCATTTCTTTCATGGTCTGGTTCGACGTACGAAGACGCGATTGTGGTATCTGAGAGATTGGTTAAGAAAAGTAAGTTCACTTCTGTTTACGTTGAAGAATTTACCTGTATAGTTCGCGATACCAAGCTCGGACCCGAAATTACAACTCGCGATATTCCAAATGTGGGGGAGTTAAAACTTAAAGACTTGGATGAAGATGGAGTAGTAAGAATTGGGGCGGAAGTAAGAGAGAATGATATTCTCGTCGGTAAGATTACTCCAAAAGGAGAGACAGAGCTTACGCCTGAAGAGAGACTACTTAGGTCAATTTTCGCTGAAAAGGCGAGAGACGTAAAAGATACATCACTCCGAATGGAACACGGAAAGCGTGGAAGAATCATCGGGGTAAAGATTTTCTCAAGAGACTTGGGACACTCGCTTGAAGCAGGAATCATAAAGAAAATTGTTATCGAAGTTGCTCAGATTAGAAATATTTCTGTCGGAGACAAGCTTTCAGGAAGACACGGAAACAAGGGAGTTATTTCTACAATTCTTCCTGAAGAAGATATGCCTTACACAGCAGATGGTACACCAATTGATATCATACTTTCTCCTCTCGGTGTTCCTTCAAGAATGAACTTGGGACAGATTTTGGAAATGCATTTAGGAATGGCGGCAAACTCTCTAGGTTATCAGGCTATTGTTCCACCGTTTTTGGGTGCAAAACATGAAGAGATTAAAGAAGAATTAGTGAAGGCAGGACTTCCAGAAAATGGAAAATTAAAGCTCTACGACGGACGCACAGGAGAGCCATTTCAGCAGGATGTGGCAGTCGGATATATGTATATGTTGAAACTGCACCACATGGTGGAAGACAAGATTCACATGCGTTCGATTGGTCCCTACTCACTCATCACTCAGCAACCATTGGGAGGAAAGGCTCAAGGTGGAGGACAGAGATTCGGAGAAATGGAAGTTTGGGCGCTCGAAGGATACGGAGCTGCTTATACTTTGAGAGAAATGCTTACAATCAAATCAGATGACATACTTGGTCGAGCTGCAACATTCGATTCTATCATTAAGAATGAGCCGATTCGTCCGCCAAACTCCCCAGCCTCATTTAATGTATTACTCAATTATTTAAGAGGTCTTGCTCTTGATGTTGGCTTAAATAATTATTCAGATAAAACTATTGAAAAGTAGTAATTTAGAATAAATTAGGAACTAACATTAAAAGATAAACCCAAGAAAAAATATAAATAATTATGAAAACTTTAAACACAAATGAATTTGACCATATCGCGCTTAGATTAGCGTCTCCTGAGCAGATAAAAGAATGGTCTTATGGAGAAGTTACAAAGCCGGAGACAATAAACTACCGAACAGGCCGAAGCGAACGCGGAGGATTGTTTGATGAGAAAATATTCGGACCGGAAAAAGACTACGAGTGCTACTGTGGAAAATATCGCCGAATTCGCTACAAGGATATTATCTGCGAAAAATGTGGAGTCGAAGTTACACGCTCAATAGTAAGACGAGAAAGAATGGGACACATTGAGCTCTCCACTCCCGTTTCTCATATCTGGTTTTTGCGAGGTGTGCCATCTAGAATGAGTATTCTTCTCAATATATCAGTTTCTGACCTTGAAAAAGTTATTTACTTTGCAGGCTACATCATTACGAAAGTTCATGAAGAAGAAAAAGAAAATGTTATTTCTGGACTAGATAAGGAATACAAGGCAAAGGTTAAAAACTCAGCAGATGACGATACGAGAGAGAAATTAAAGAACCTTCTTTCTGTCACAAAGAAAGAAATCGGTGAAATCTATGAAGGAAAAGTTTTGAATGAAATTTCGTTTCATCACTATTCGCTAAAATATGGAACATGCTTCGAGGCAAACATCGGAGCCGAAGCTATATACTCAATATTCAAGAGTCTTGATTTAAATAAATTAAAAACCCTTACAGAGAACATGATTGAGAAGGCAAGCGTGGCTGAAAAAGAAAAGCTACAGAAGAGACTTTCTCTTATTCGCGCTATGACTTACGCTTCGATTCGCCCAGAATGGATGTTCCTCACAGTTATACCCGTTATTCCGCCAGTGCTTCGACCTATGGTTGCGCTCGACGGTGGAAGACATGCAACTTCGGACTTAAACGATCTTTATCGCCGAGTTATAAACCGAAATAATCGTCTCAAGAAGCTCAAGGAAATAAATGCGCCAGATGTTATTCTAAGAAACGAAAAAAGAATTATTCAGGAAGCAGTTGATGCTCTTATCGACAACTCAATCGCAAAGCAGAATGATTCTGCGGCAATGAGCCAGTCTCAAAAGCGTCCTCTCAAATCTCTTTCTGATAACCTGAAGTCCAAGCAAGGTCTCTTCAGACAGAATCTTCTCGGTAAGCGTGTGGACTACTCTGGACGAAGTGTTATCGTGGTTGGCCCTGAACTCAAGCTTAACCAGTGCGGACTTCCGAAGCACATGGCACTGGAACTTTTCCGTCCTTTCGTGATTTCAAAAATATTGCAGGCAGAACTCGCATTCAATATTCGCGGAGCAAATAAGCTTATTGAAGAACGCTCTCCTGAGGTGTGGGCTATGCTTGAAGAAGTTATAAAAGGTAAGTACGTTCTTTTGAACCGTGCTCCTACTCTTCACCGTCTAGGTATACAGGCTTTCAACCC
>JBDSTB010000032.1:0-10068 GCA_039928455.1 Minisyncoccota bacterium
GGTGATGACTACGACGATGACGAAGAGCAGGAAGAAAATGGAGAGAGTGACCCATGGCATATCGATCTACCACGCATTTGAATTCTTAATAGCCAGCCCCGGCAATCCGTCGAGGCTGGCGAGGCCAAAAACGCAAAGGAATTTAAAATTCCTTTTTATATATCAAGTCCTTGCGAAGCTCCGCTTCCCAGGGACTTTGTAATTTGTACACAGTTTTAATTGCATTTCAAAAAAACTGTGGTATTGTTTTCAGGTAGGTCTCAATTTAGCGAAATAGAGTTTCTACGTTTAATAATAGTTTTTGCCCGATTTTTTAAAACGGGAGAAGTAAAGTTATGGCTACAAAGCTATATGTAGGGGGACTTCCTTACAGCACACAAGAAGGGGCACTACGTGACCTTTTCGCACAAGCTGGAAACGTTGTTTCTGCTGTGATTATCATGGACAAAATGTCCGGTCGTTCAAAAGGTTTTGGTTTCGTTGAAATGTCATCTGACGATGAAGCTCAAAAGGCTATCTCAATGTTCAACGAGCAAGACTTCGAAGGACGAAAGTTAACTGTTAACGAAGCTCGTCCAATGGAAGCTCGACCACCACGATCTGGCGGTAATGACAGAGGAGGATACGGGGGAGGAGGTGGACGCCGAGAATACTAATTTCTTTAATCCCAAAAAACACAAAAAGCCCCCTCCGCGGGGTTTTTTGTTTGCCCAAAGTTGTATCTAGAAAGAAAAATTGCTAAGATAGTTTTACCTGAGTGTGTAGTTCAGTGGTAGAACGCTGTCCTGATAAGACAGAGGTCGATGGTCCGATTCCATCCACACTCACCGATTTTGCATCTCTCTAAAATTTTTGTTAATATGGATGCATAAGAGTCTTTGACCCTTATTTTTGCATATTATTGTGACCGAAGACAATAAAACAACGAATAAAGAAAAAGCATGGTGGCAGCCAGTAATGATTTTTTATGTTAAAACAGCAGGCTGGATCATGATTCCTTTGCTTGTCGCTTTATTTTTAGGTAATTATGTAAAAGAAACAACTCAAAGCCAGGCACTCTTTTTTGGATCAATAATGCTAGGGTTTGCGATAACGTGTTATGGAATTTATAGAGAAATTAAAACATATAAAAAGGATTTAGAAAAAAATGGAAAATAATTTACCACAAAACACTCAAGAACCCGTGCACGAAGTAACTATTTTTGCGGAACCAATTTTTAATATTGGAAGTGTACAAGTTACAAATTCGCTACTTACTTCATGGCTCGCCGTACTAGTTATTGTTTTGTTCTGCGTAATGCTTAAATTTAAAATTAAAAAGATCCCAGGAACAGTTCAGCAAATTTTTGAAATTCTTCTAGCGGGTGCGCTTAATCTTTGCGATCAAGTTACAAACGACAGGAAAATTTCTGAAAAGATATTGCCTATCGTTCTGCCGCTTTTCGTTTTCATATTAATAAATAACTGGCTGGGACTTCTGCCATTTGTTGGTTCGATTGGATTCATAACACAAGAAGCCGGCCGATCAATTTTTATTCCTTTTTTCAGACCTGGAACAGCAGACATAAACACAACTCTTGCTCTTAGCGTCGCTATAGTTATTCTTTCAAACGTATTCGGCATCATAACGATTGGTTTATGGAAAACTTTCAACAAATATGTTAATATAAAAGCGCTCGGATCGATGGTGACAACAGTTCGCAAAGATCCGACAGTGCTCATTGTTGCGCCCATAAATATCTTCGTAGGATTGCTTGAGCTTATTGGCGAAATGGCCAAAATAGCCTCGCTTTCTTTCCGACTTTTCGGAAATGTCTTTGCTGGTGAAGTACTGCTTGCCTCGATGTCCGCAATTTTTCTATATGTTTTACCTGTGCCTTTTCTTTTTCTTGAGGTTTTCATTGGACTAATTCAGGCTTTGATATTCTCTCTGCTCGCAACAGTGTATTTCACCATAGCAGCCCAGGATCACAGTGAGCACGATGAAAAAGAAGAGCATGAGATAGAAGAGAAAATAGAACATGCATTGGCATAAGCATCGGTTTAAATGGGAAATTACCAATTATTGCAATTATTATTAAGTAAGTCGAAAATTATTAATTATTTTAAAGAGTCAAAGCGATAGCCAAGACTCAAAAAACAAAAATGGATACAACAGAAGCAGTAAATACAGTAGTAAATTTAGCACCACTAGCGAAGGCTCTAGCAATAGGACTTTCTGGTATGGGAGCAAGTATTGGTATCGGTATGATCGGAGCAAAGGCGATGGAATCAATAGGAAGAAATCCTGAAGCTGTAGGAAAAATTTTAGTTCCTATGCTTATTGCTTCAGCTTTCGCAGAAGCAATCGCAATTTACGGATTGGTTATAGCTTTCTCTATTAAGTAATTATTATTATTGCAAAGATTAAGTAAATGGACGAATTCGTAAAAACATTTCACATAGATTGGAAGTTAATGATTGCGCAGCTGATAAATTTCGGCATTGTTTTTGCAATATTTTATTTCTTGGCCTCGAAGCCGCTAGGGAAATTAATTAAGGAAAGGACTCAAGAGATAGAAACTGGCCTATCTGACGCAGAGAAGAATGCCAAGATCCTGAAAGCAACACAGGCGGAATACGACGAAGCGATCGGCAAGGCAAAAGTTGAAGCAAATAATATCTTCCAAACTGGAAAGAAAGAAGCAGAAACCAAGAAAACAGAAATGTTAGAAGAGGCGAAGACTGAAGTTGCAGGAATTATATCGAACGGCAAGAAAATGCTCGAAGCCGAGAAGGTCAAAATGGTAGAAGATGCTAAAAAAGAAGTAGCAAATTTGGCTATTCTTGCTATGGAGAAATTATTAACAGATAAAGGAGAAACTTATACAGCCCAGTCAGTTAAGGCTGTAAAGGGTCTCAATAATTCACTATAAATTTCTAATGGCAATACTTTCGAACAATGACATAGCTCGCGCAATATATCTCAATTCGAAAGATAAGAGTGGAAGCGAGCTTACATCTTCACTGGAGAGGTCTGTAAAATTTCTTTATAGAAAGAATCTGCTCTCAAAAAAGGATGACATTCTAGAAAAATTACAAAAAATAATCAATGAATCAAACGGCATTGTAGTAGCGAAAGTATGGAGTGCAAAAAAATTAGAAAGTGGAATAAAAACCGAATTGATAAACTTTCTCCGCAAACATTATTCTGCCTAAGAAGTAGAGTTAGAAGAAAAGATTGACGAGAAGTTGCTAGGAGGGGTAAGAATCGAGATAAACAATGAAGTGATAGACCTAACAATAAAGAAAAAAATTTCGCAATTAAAAAAACATTTAACCGGAGAAGCCCAAAAAACCAATGAGTAATAACACAATAGTAGAAAATTTAATAAAGGAAATAGACAATTTTTCATCAGAGCTTAAGGTTGAGAAAGTGGGCAAGGTTATGGAAGTTTTCGATGGTATTGCGAAGGTTTCTGGGCTTTCAGACATTAAGTCTTCAGAAATGGTAACTTTTCCAAATGGTGAAACCGGAGTTGCACTTAACCTCGAAGAAGATGCAGTCGGAGTAATTATTCTTGGTGACTTTTCAAAAATTCGCGAAGGAGATGAAGTCGTCTCAACAGGAAGAATTCTGGAAATTCCAGTTTCAAATAATATTTTAGGAAGAGTTGTAAATGCACTGGGTATGCCACAAGACGGCAAAGGTGCAATCAAGACAGACAAGACTTATCCAATTGAGAAAGTTGCTCCAGGAGTTATTACTCGACAGAGCGTGGATCAGCCAGTAGCAACAGGTATCAAGGCAATCGATGCGATCATTCCAGTTGGACGAGGACAGCGTGAACTCATTATCGGGGACCGTCAGACAGGGAAGACTGCTATTGCAATAGATACTATTTTAAATCAAAAGGGACAGAACATGATTTGTGTTTATGTTTCAATTGGGCAGAAGGATTCAAAGCTAAGAAAATTAGAAGCTCGTCTCGAGGAGGGCGGTGCTATGGAGTACACAGTTATTGTGTCCGCTGGAGCGTCAGAGGCTTCTGCACTTTCATACATTGCTCCTTACACCGGAGTTTCTATCGCAGAATATTTTATGGACCAAGGAAAAGATGTTATG
Organism: Minisyncoccota bacterium; assembly: GCA_039928455.1. GTDB lineage: Bacteria > Patescibacteriota > Minisyncoccia > Phycocordibacterales > UBA9973 > UBA9973. Next base: position 4,106 of record JBDSTB010000032.1, read on the forward strand.
ATTATTTACGATGATCTTTCAAAGCACGCAGTTGCGTATCGAGAAATTTCTCTACTTCTTCGCCGTCCACCAGGCCGTGAAGCATACCCTGGAGACGTTTTCTATCTTCACTCAAGACTTCTTGAACGAGCTTGTCGAAGAAATGATAAGTATGGCGGCGGATCAATAACCGCGCTTCCAATAATCGAAACCCAAGCTGGAGATATTTCTGCTTACATTCCGACAAACGTCATTTCTATTACCGACGGACAAATATTTCTTGAAACTGATCTTTTCTATAAAGGTATTAGGCCAGCAGTAAACGTAGGATCATCCGTTTCTCGTGTGGGATCAAGTGCTCAGATTAAAGCCATGAAGAAAGTGGCAGGAACTCTGAAGCTTGACCTTGCGCAGTTCCGCGAACTTGAAGCATTCTCACAATTTGGCTCTGACTTAGACGAATCAACCAAAAGGCAGCTAGAACGGGGAAAGCGTTCTGTTGAAGTTCTAAAGCAACCACAGTACCAGCCAATGAAACTTGAGCATCAAGTAGTTGTTTTCTACGCTCTTACAAAAGGCTATATGGATGACATACCAGTTGAAAAGATTAAAGAATTTGAACAAGGACTTACTGAATACAGTGAGAGAAATGCAAAAGTTTTTTACAAAGAAATTGAAAGTGAAAAGAAAATGTGGACCGATAAGGGTGAAGAAGAATTAAAAAAAGTTATAGAAGATTTCAAGAAGTCGTTTACTAAGTAGTTTCAATTAAATAAATTTCTTAAAATAACACCGCAGACAGCTATTTTGAAGAAATTTATTTAATTTACACAAAAATGCCCAACAGTAAAGAAATTAAAAACAGAATAAAATCCGTAAAAAACACCAAGAAAATCACAAAAGCGATGGAGCTTGTTGCTGCTTCAAAAATGAAGCGAGCGGTTAATTCTACCTTTGCTTCTCGTGCCTATGCGGGTTATTCTTGGGAAATTCTAACTTCGATTGCAAGAAATGTAGAAGATATCACTCATCCACTTTTTGTTGAGAAAAAAGATCAAAGTGGAAAAATTTTATTGATATTAATTACATCTAACCGCGGACTCTGCGGTGCCTATAATGCGCAAGTAATAAAAAAAGCCCTATCTATGTTTAAAGGAAATGAAAAAGTCGTTGATGTTATAACAATCGGCAAAAAGGGTGACATGGCAATGCGAAGAATTGGGAAAAATGTTCTAGCTAGCTTCTCTGACTTGCCTGATGATATCGCGCTTTCAAGCGTAACTCCTATTTCGCGACTCGCTGTGGAAGAATTTAATAAAGGGAATTACGATAAAGTTCTGGTGGACTATACCGATTATGTTTCAGCTCTTACGCAAACTCCAAATATAAAGCAGATTATTCCGATTTCTCAAACTGATTTAAAGGAATTAATTGACAGCATAGAGAACATAAAACCAAAAAGCGTTGAAACCCGCTCAGAAAAAAAGATAGATTATTTATTTGAAGGAGATCAGAATGCACTTATTGGATCTCTAGCAAAGAAGATTACCCAGATGCAGCTTTACCAGATGCTTCTCGAGTCCAATGCTTCAGAACAATCCTCTCGAATGCTCGCAATGAAGAACGCTTCAGACGCATCAGGAGAAATGATTGATGATTTGACACTGGTATTCAACAAAGCACGACAGTCGAACATTACAAGAGAGATATCAGAAATAAGCGCAGGTATGGCCTCAGTGAGTTAAATGCAAAAAATAATTAGCAAGTTAATAAAATTATAAAGCAAATTATGAAAAAAGGTACAATAAAAAAAATAATAGGTCCGGTCATAGACGTTTCATTTGGAAGCGATAATAATAACATTCCAGATATTTACAATGCGCTTGTGGTCAAGAAAGACGGTAAGGATATTGTTCTAGAAGTCGAGCAGCATCTAGGTGGTGGACTAGTTCGAACTATCGCCATGGACTCAACTGATGGACTTGCTCGTGGAAACGAGGTCGTTGACACTGGAGCTCCTATTTCTGTACCAGTAGGAGGTCCAACTCTCGGAAGAATTTTTAATGTATTAGGGGAGGCTATTGATGATGGAGATAAAATGGACTACAGCAAAACTCTACCGATTCATCGTAAGGCACCTGAATATGTGAAGCAGGCAACTAAAGTTGAAATATTGGAAACTGGGATTAAAGTTATTGATCTTATCTGTCCAGTTCTTAAAGGAGGTAAGGTGGGACTTTTCGGAGGAGCAGGAGTTGGTAAGACCGTTGTCATTCAAGAGCTTATCCACAATATCGCATCTAACCATGGAGGATATTCAGTTTTTGCCGGTGTTGGAGAAAGAACTCGTGAAGGTAACGACCTTTATCACGAAATGAAAGAATCTGGAGTTTTGCCGAAAGTTGCGATGGTCTTCGGACAAATGAATGAACCGCCAGGTGCTCGCCTACGCGTTGCGCTTTCAGCTCTTACAATGGCAGAACATTTCCGAGACGCAGAAGGTAAAGATGTGCTTCTTTTCGTTGATAATATTTTTCGATTTACTCAAGCGGGCTCCGAGGTGTCTGCACTATTGGGACGTATTCCATCTGCCGTGGGATACCAGCCAACACTTGCAACAGAAATGGGAATTTTGCAGGAAAGAATTACTTCAACTGATAAAGGTTCAGTTACTGCCGTTCAGGCTGTGTATGTGCCAGCTGATGACTTCACGGACCCAGCTCCAGCTACAACATTCGCTCACCTTGACTCTACAGTTGTGCTTAACCGTTCTCTTTCAGAAATCGGAATTTACCCAGCCGTTGATCCACTTGATTCATCTTCAACAATTCTTGATCCAAATATCGTCGGACTAGAGCACTATACTGTAGCTCGAGAAGTGCAAAGAGTTCTTCAGAGATACAAAGATTTGCAAGACATTATTGCGATCCTGGGTATGGAAGAATTATCAGATGCCGACAAAGAACTCGTTGCTCGTGCAAGAAAAATCCAGAAATTTCTATCTCAGCCGTTCTTCGTGGCAGAACAATTCACTGGAACGAAAGGTGAGTATGTACCCCTCACTGAAACTATCCGATCTTTCAAAGAAATCCTTGCAGGAAAATATGACGACAGACCTGAAAACGATTTCTATATGAAAGGGGCGATGTAAGAAAAGTTAGATCAATTATGTCTAAGCAATTGAAATTAAAAATTATAACTCCAGAGCGGCAAGTTCTAGAAGAGCTTGTTGACTATGTTACTCTGCCAACAACAGAAGGGCAGATAACGATCTTGCCTGAGCATGTTCCACTAATCGCAGGCCTCGCGTCAGGCGACGTGGTTGCATTTACGTCAGGCGAACACGTGCCAATGGCGGTAGTTGGTGGATTTGTGGAAGTAAAGAAAGACACAGATGGTTCAACGCTCGTTGCTGTACTTGCTGATTTTGCAGAAAATGTTGGAGATTTAACTGATGAGAAAATCGCTGAAGCAAAAGCTCGCGCAGAAGAACTTAAAAAACAAATGGACAACAAAGAACATGTAGACTTCGAACATTTCGAAAGCGAACTAGAGCGCTCTCTAACGCGAATAAAAATCGCGGATAAGTGGAGAACAAGAAAGTATAGAAAATAACAAATAAAAGAAATTAGAATGTCAAAATTTTACGTTGTTGCAACACCAATTGGCAATATGGGGGACATTACACTCCGCGCGATTGAAACGCTAAAAAGTGTGGATCTGATTTTATGCGAAGACACAAGAGTTACTAAAAAGATTTTAAATAAATATGCTATCAATACTCCAACCATGAGCTATCATGCGCAGAGTAAGATTGGGAAAACTGATAAAATATTTGAATTATTAGAAAATGGAAAAAACTTGGCATTGGTTTCCGACGCAGGGACTCCCGGAATTTCTGATCCAGGAGCATTGCTAGTTTCGCAAATTAAAGAAAGATTTGAAAATGAAGTTGAAGTAATTCCTATTCCAGGTGCAACTGCATTGATAGCAGCATTGTCTGCCTCAGGACTTCCAACACATGAATTTACATTTTTAGGTTTTTTGCCGCACAAAAAGGGAAGAGAAACTTTATTTAAAGAAATTGCAGAATCAAAGAGAACAATGGCATTCTATGAATCTCCTCATCGAATTTTAAAAACTTTGGAATCGCTATTAAAATTCTGCCCCGATAAAAAAGTCTGTATTGCTCGTGAAATAACAAAAATTTATGAAGAATTTAAAACCGGATCTCCAGCCGAAATTTTAGAGTATCTAGAAAAAAATCCAGTAAAGCAAAAAGGGGAGTTTGTTGTAATCGTTGCATAAAAGAGAAAACCGCTGCGAGGAGCGATTTGCTCTTGTTACAGCGGTTTGATCAAGCGTTGGCTTGTTTTTTTGCGAGAAGAAACTCTCGCTTGTTTTTGTGCATCCGGAGACTTGCCGCTATTACCACTTCCTGAGCCACGTCCGTTTCTCCGTCAATCCTGAACTTTTCTCCTTGCCGGAGGAAGCGGGCGCAGGGAGCACCGTCTTCTATTCCCCAGATGATTAATCTTGAAACGGGAATATAGACGAAGCTTTGCGGAAGATTGACTCCCTCCATTGTGATGATCTGACCCTTCATTTTTCTCCTCGTTGAATTCAGTATTAGGTTATCACAATCAATCGAAAAAGCTAATACTAAAGGAGATCTTCTGGATCAACAATAACCTGGAACGGAAATGGCAGCGACTGCAGTTTATTATACAAATTTTCTTCGATAACTCCGTTCGGAGAAATTTCAGGAAGAGACCATTTCTCTGGAGCAATTTTTATAAGCGCGTTAGTAGAATATTTGCCAATAACTTTTGGCATAAATCCGCTAAATACTTCTGGAGAATATTCTGCAAGACTTTCCTCAATCATATTTCTCGCTTGTAGTGTCTTCTCTTTGTCTCCCACATAGATTACTTTTATAAATCTTTTATAAGGTGGGTAACCAAGATTCCTTCTGTCATCTAATTCTTCGCGAGCAAAAGATAATAAATTTGAGTTTTTTATAGCAAGCAGAACCCCATCCTTGTCATTTTTAGTTTGAATAATAATTTTTTCTCTTGTATTCTGCATTATGCCATTCACGATATGAATTACCTTCTCGCTCATTTTAAAGTTTGGGATGCTCCAAAGAGAATCAAAGGATGCGATGACAGATAGTGGAACTTTCTCATTAATATAAGAAAAAGCCATTTCAGTGCCTACAAGTATGGATCCAGGGTTTTCAACAAACTCTTTTATGATTTTTTCTGCACCCTTCGCGTTTTTTGCAGACTCCTTATCCAATTTGAAGACTTTTGTATTTTGAGAGAGCTCACCTAAATTGACTAACTCCCTAACATGTTCGCTTACTGTATCTGTGCCAATTCCTAGTGGCATCAAGTTCCAGCTTCCGCAGTTCCTGCATATAAGCTTAGGATCGATTTCCCTTTTGCATCTGTTGCAGCTATAAATCCTCTTTTTACCGCTAGAAGATAGATATAGAACCACAGGAGCATGGCACTTGTCGCATAGGACAGCTTCATTACAATCCCGGCAAATAGTCATTGTGGCCAATCCTTTTCTCAATGAAAAAATAAATACATTTTCTTTTCGTTCAATAGTACTTTTAATTTGTTGAATACTTTGATTAAGTAAAACTTTGAATTTTTTTTCTTCTCTACCTAATATTTTAATTTCTCCAGCAAAATCTAAGCGGAAGGAAAGAGGAACAAGTGGCACTAGGCCATCGAGTTCTCGCCTAGCAATAGTTTCAAACCGAAGAAGAGTATCACCTAGAATAAACTTCGCACCTACTTTTGAGGCAAAAAGTTCTACAAAAATCCGCAGATCAAAATGAGGCCTTGCGATCATTTTGTAGCCACTAGAGCTTTCGTGCTCTAGTATTATAATTCCGATGTTTTTGTGCGAGATCGACATGTATTGTGCAGTACATAATACAAGTGTAGAGTGGTCAATAGTAATAATAT
>JBDSTB010000033.1:0-3385 GCA_039928455.1 Minisyncoccota bacterium
CAATTTCGGTTTCCTTGTCCACAATGATTTTATGGAAAATTGGCCCATTGCGATCAGGTCTTTTGTTCTCCTCATCCATTAATTCCCTTAAAGTTTGAACTCCATCACCTGTAACTTCCGGCTGATCGCGCTTTACAACTCCGGCAAGCTTCCCTCCAACAAGAGTTCCACGGAAAAGATAGCCCCTTAATTCTTCTTCTACTACAACTATTGGGGATAGTTTTCTCGCTTTCTTGAACCCCGCAATTAGATTTTCTTTGGTGTTTATATGGATCATTGTGTGGCGGCTACGTGATCCTAAGTTCGGTTTCGTTATTACTGGTTTCTGCAATCGATTGAAAATTTTAAGCGCACCCCTAACAGTCCAAGCAGTTCCACCTTCTGCTACTGGAAGACCTTCCTTTTTAAATTTAGTTTTCATTGTACCCTTATTGTCCATCCAAGAAAGAGCAGGCGATTCTTTTAGACCGGGGCGAGGCAACCCGTCAAAGTTTATCTGTATTTTTTTGCCGTCTTTGGTTGAATATTCTGCAACGAACCCATCTCGGATCGGGCCCATAATGAATTCCTTCATTTTTATTCCTCTTTTCTCTGCTTCATCCCAGAAACATTTTGTTCTCCATGTGTCTTTCTCGTCAGGTTTGGAAGCAAAATGCCCGAGCTTAAGCGCTACCATTGCGTTAAAGAAGGGAAGCGTGATTTTGTCCGCCACTTTCTCGGTTACATTCTTAAATAATTTCTCCATTACTGAGAAAAAAGGTTGATCTATCATTCCCAGCATCACTGACGTATATGCCACTGTGTGAATTTCTTGTGCTGGTTCGCAATCTTTACAATGTTTCATAATATTTTATTATTTTTCTTGATTTTCAGATTCTAAAAACATAGATCGATCTTTCTGAAAGAAAAATAGACAAATATGAAATATTGAATATGTAATAAAGAAAGCGGAGAGAACATCAATGGAATAGTGTATATGGCCGAGTAGCACAACAACTGCGAAAAGCAAAGAAAATCCCAGGAAGGTATATCTGAGTTTTTTATTATTCCAGAAAATTAGAGCTAAGAGGAAAGGCACACCGGTATGGCCCGAGAAGAAAAGCCCATTTCCAGTAAATATCCCCCTAAAAACAGTCCCCTGAAAAAAAGCGGAGCTTATAGTTGCGTGAAGCGGGAAAATATCAATATGTGTAAGTGTAATAAAGGCCGAGCGAATAAATGTGAAAACAGCTATACTTTTTGCGAGAAAGGGTAAGTAGTTGGGCTTAGACAGGCAAACATAGAGAACAAAAAAAACTAAAACTACTGTCCCGTATATAAAAATCGTATCAACATCATATACCCGAGTGTTCGAAAGAATTATATCTGTAACCGATCCGCTGACGGAGCGGGAAGCATAACCTGTTGCTAAAAATTGAGTAAACAAACTTGCGGTTAAAATCCCTAAGCCAGAAAAGAAAGATACGCGATAATTCTTATCGGAAAAATATCTTTTAAAAGATTTCATAGAGTTTAGTATACACTAATTTTTTTTATCGCCAAGATAATTAAAATTTTGCTTTATTCTTTTGGATGAAAGCTTCTATCGCAGAAGACATTTGAGAAACAGCATTGTGGGCAGTATTGTGATCGACATTAGGGATAATGACAATTTCGGAATTTTTTACTGATTCTGACATTTTAAGGGCATTTTGGGGCGAGACCATTGTGTCTTTCTCTCCATGAATTATGAGTGTTGGGACATTGATTTTATCAAGCGCGTATTCCATTCCAAGATTTAGAGATTGTCTTAGAGTGTAAAAATGAGAATGCATTAAAGTGTTCCGGATGTCTGCCCAGTTGCGATCAATGTCCCAATCCGTGGAACCTATATACTTTTGATAATCAACTCTTCCGCGCGGAGTTGGATTAAACGGAAGCAATTTAAGAATAGAAGCAAAGATAGAAAGTGCGGGTCGCATGATTTTTGCCTGAGGACTTTCTGCGAGGTATATTTCAGGAGAGGTGAAGATATTTCCTACAACCGTATCTCTGTGAGATTTTAGATACTCGAGTGCTATCAAGCAGGCAAAAGAGTTGCTTATCAAGATAAATTTAGAAATTTGAAGATGTGAAACCAATTGTTCTAAGTCCTTTGCGAAATTTCTTACTTCGTAGTCTGAATAATTAAGAAATTTTTTAGAGAGACCGTGACCTCTCATATCATAAACAAGTAAGTTGTATTTATTTTCAAAAATTTTCTCATAAGGAAGCCAAGCTGAAGAAGATCCAGATACACCATGAATGAATACTAAAGTTAGTCTTTCAGAATTGAATTTATTTTTTCGATAAGATATTTCATTGTTTAAGATATATTCTTGCACTTTTTTATTATTTCCCAGAGCAGAGTAATAAACCTCTTCAAGTAATGAGACACTTTTATTTATATCGTAATCTTTAATTTTCTTTAAGCTCGCTTCTCCCATACTTTTTCTTAATTCTGGGTTGGTGGCCAGTTTAAGTATTTCCCTAGAAAGGCTTAGGTGATCGCTCGTCTTAAACAGAAAACCATTGCCGTCCACAAAGTACCTAGACGCAGACATTTCCGTATCAGAAATAATAATTGGCTTTCCACAAGCCATAGCCTCGAGAACTGCCATGCCTTCGAGCTCTGCAAGTGATGGTAGCAAGAATATATCGCAAGCATTGTAAGCAAGAATTTTATCGTCTTCACTTACAAACCCTAGAAATGTAACATGACTTGCAACACCAAGCTTAAGAGCTAATTTTTCTAACTTTGGTCTTAGAAATCCACTACCTGCCAACATCAAATGCGTATCTTTTTGTATTTTTATAATTTCCGGCATTGCCTCAATTAGTGTGTGCACAGATTTTTCGGGGAATAATCTTCCAACGAATAATAACTTTAGGCTTTTCTCTGGGATATTAAATCTTGTACAAAAATCCCCAATATCTTTCTTTTTGAACTCATCCAAATTTATCCCATTACTTATCACAGTGGATGGCTGCCCTCCCGGGCTCAGATTATGAAGTAGGGAACGAGCCATTTCCGAAGGATAAATTACTGATTCTGCTTTGCTATAAATCCACGTCAGGTATTTATTCCATAGATTATGCAAAGTGGGCTGAATTATCTTGGGCATGTCCATAAACAAATTCTCTGGTTGAGAATGAGAGTGTGCAACTATCTTTATCCCAAGTGCACGAGCTGCCTTTATGGCTACGATAGCTCCCGACATCGGTAGCAGTATGTGCACTATGTCAACTTTTTCTTCTATAAAGACTTTTTTTAATTCTCCCACAGTCGGGAAAGCCAGATACCATCCTCCTGACTTAGGAATAGGAAGACTGCGATAACGATATGCTTTAACCCCATCGTGAAGAG
>JBDSTB010000034.1:0-3516 GCA_039928455.1 Minisyncoccota bacterium
CAGAATTAGCAGAACCTCACCCTCGACTGGCTTTTGTCCTGGCTTCATATCATTTACCGTTAGAACAGTGTCTGGAGATACGTCAAACATTGCTGCTATCTGAGAAATAGTGTCTCCTTTCCTGACAACATAAACACTTGGCTCAAGAGAAGAATCCCACTCATCGCTTCCATCAGAAACGCCAACGGGGCCAGTGGAAGGGAGAAGTGCGTTGTTTGAAACTATATTTATATCCTTGTTTTCGTCAATAAGATCTTCTTGTTTTTCCTTGCCCTTTTGGGGTGAGAGGGGAACATCCGGCAAGACATTTGCCTGCAGAAGGGACATTGTCTGGGAATTGGAAGAAAGGGCCAAGCCTCCCAGGGTGTCTGCATTCGCCTCATTGCTTTTTATTATTGAAGAGAAGAAACCAGCTTTTACCTCTCCAGGGTGGAAGGCAAGCGCCAAAGTACCTCCTGTGAATAAAGAAATGGCTAAAATCAGATTATATATTTTAAATTGAGGTTTAATAATTAAACTTAATTATCAAAAATTCTTCATATACGCCATTTTAATCCTTATATAATCGTGTAAAATAGGCGTAGACCTGCAGAACCAACCAACTAGATTTAGAACTGCGAAAGATTTAATGATAGGGTTCAAGGGTTAATAATAATCGATGTAGCTTTGCCGCATCCTATGAACTGTTTAAAGGGTAGCAAAATGACCCCTAATGTCAACAAATCTGGGGAAAGCGATTTAATATGTTAATAACATAGCAAAAATTGACAAAATCCGTCAAAATATGCAATAGAGAGGCTATTGGTGCAAATATATGTAAATTGTTTAAAATAGTATATAATTTTTATATTAATCATACTTAAAAAATATTATGGAAATACACCCAGGTGATTTAGAAAACAACAAACAGAAGGATTCTCTTGTAAAAGAGCGACGGAATTTGAGTTCACGGCTTAGGAATCTAGAAAGGGAAGAAAAGGAAATTTTTGATAAATTAGAGAAAATACCGAAAGAAAAAGCATTCCAAAAATTATCTTCGAGGCTCGGCCCAGTAATGGTAGAAATTGACAAAGTTAAAGAAGAATTAGAAAAAGGTGATACAGCTCGCCAGGACGTTATAAATTCTTTTATGGCCGAAGAAGAGAGCTCAGCAGCAGAAATAAATAACAAAAAAGTGCGAAAGGAAAAAATTGTTGAATCGGCAAAAGAAGCTCTGGGAATACGTGAGTGGTTTAGGAAAAAATTTTCAAGCAAGAAAGAAACCTCTACAAAACTTGAACCAGAAAAGGATAAAGAAAAAGAAGAGGAAAACATACAAAGAGCAATAGAAAAATTACCGAAAAGCGACAGAGAAAAATTGGGCTTTGGTTTAAATAGGATGGGGTTATCATTAGAGCAGAAAAAAAATGAATTTTTCGCGAAAACTTTCGGCTGGATAGCAAAAACTAATTTAGATCAAAATAAGACAACTACTTCCTGGTTAAGAAAGATGTCAGAAAATTTCGACACGGACGCTGAAGCCGCTCATAAAAAGGCAAAGGATGTAAAAGAAGGAAAAGCAAAACATAGAGTACAAAACGTTGGGCGCTTAGCAGGAAATATTTTAAAAATTGGAAGAATTTTTACAGATGCTGTTGGTTATACAGCAGCTATGCCCCTACGATATGTAATGTTGGCTGGCGCAACTATAGATAGGGGGTTTGAGGCAGGTAAAGAAGTAAGATTTGATAACCCGGAGTTAATTGAACAAACAAGGCTTGATATAGAAAAAGCTACTAACGAGGCTTGGAATATATACACCCGAGCACAAGAAAAAGCAGGTAAAGCTGGGGAAGAAAATGTTAGCGTAGAAGAACTAAAGACAGGATATTTGGCCGAGATGCCAAAAGATTTGCAGAAAAGATTAGGAGATCCAGAAATTGCTTACGGAACTATACAAGGACTTTTCCAGAAACAGATTACTTTTTCTGTTAACCGCTTAAATGACTTAATGGAAAAAATAGATAATAGTACAGATTTGAAGCCAAAAGAAAAAGAAGCAAAGAAGGATAGAATTTTGAAAAAGTGGGAAAAAAGTTTAAATGACTATGACAGAGCCCTCACACAAGTTGGAACCATAGATGAATTGGCAATGGGAGCACGCTATGCCCAAATGGCAGGAAAAGGATTAGTAGGTATTGCAACAATCCAAACAATATTTATTGCTGGAGAAAAATTGCTGGTACCTGCCTGGCATGCATTGGTTGATTCGTATGATCACGGAATATTGGCAGCAGCCAAAGATGCAATGCACTTTACAAATACTCCAACTAAGGATTTCCTAAATAGCGCACTAACCAAGAACACGGGAGAAAATATGCCACTCCCAAAAGATGCACCTCATGTTGGAATTACTCCTTCGGCGATGGACGCGACAACTCATACGATGCCCCTTGTGAAAGAGACAATAATTCATCCATTGCCTGGTCAAGGATCCGCAACCCCGGGAATAACAGAAAATCTCCCTGAGGCAGGACATGAACTAACACAGACTATGGAATTTAAAGTACAGGGCCCTCTTGAGCATGCTTACGAAAAATTAGTGCTTAATCATCTTGCCCACACAAACTTAGATCAAGGACACGCAACCAGAGCATTGAATGAAGCCGCAAACATGGTTCGGCTTACAGAAGGACACAATACTGCAGGTATTACAGTCGAAGAATTTAATAAAGCGTTCAGCTATCATGACGGTGTACTAAAAATATTAGATCCTAAAGCTGCTGATCATATTATGGATCGTTTACATGGGCATTCTGGAGAATTGGTAGATATGTTTAAGAATGATCCAAACAGCGCAACGGGTTATATAAAAGGTGTAGATTGGCATGATAGAGAACTTGCCACTGGCATGAACCCAACGGCGACAGAACCAGGTATAGTAGGACACCCAGATGCAACAATTGATGATTTTAGCCATATTCCTAATCCACATGAAGTTATTACAGCCGAAGCCAGAGCGCGCGTACTTGAAAGCATGGAGGGTAAATCTCCGACAGTCGAACTGACAAGTAATGGAGAGTTAATTGATCATATGAATAATGTGTCGAACCATTCGGTGACAGCAGAGGAATTGATAAAATACACTCCTGAACATCACGCAGACAGTACTGCACATATTATGTCAGAAAAAGCAGGCAATGTTACTCCCTATAACTCACCTCAAGATCCCGGAACTGGAAGCGGGGTTAATACAACTGGGGAAGGGTACAGACCTTATAATTCACCGAACGGAAATATATTTGATACAGGGCATACTCTTTCGATTGATATGATCAAAGAAGTGAATAGAATATCTACAGAAAATATTTATAAACTTTTTCCTGAAAACTCGCAAGAGGTTTGGGATGCAGTAAAGGATGGGGCAGCTGATGATATGATGCTGAATAAACCGGAAGAAGGGTTAGAACGTTTCTTTGCATATATGCATAAGTTACAAGATCTTACGGATGATAATGTTAAGCCTCTGCACGAAAT
>JBDSTB010000035.1:0-14876 GCA_039928455.1 Minisyncoccota bacterium
ATTGAATCTCCTGGTGCATCTGCTCCGGCAAATATGTCGGGAGTTGAAAGCATTTCACAAGAGAAACTCCAAGAAGCAAGCATTGCCCTCTGGCTTACAAATTCCGAAGTTAGCAATCCAAAACTCGAAGATATTCTTATGTATGCAAGAACTGCATCTCCTAAGGTGGCGTATGAATATATTTTCAAAAAATTAAAAGAGAATAATTTAGAGAAAGTATTTTCTGAGATAGAGAAACCAATAATTCCGATCATAAAAGAGATGGAAGAATATGGAATTTTAATAGACAAAGAATATTTTAAAAATTTAGGATCAGAATATCACAAGGAGCTAGAAAAAATAAAGAAAACTATCTACAAGCTCGCGGGAACAGAATTCAATATCAATTCTCCCAAACAGCTTGGGGAAGTCTTGTTCGGTAAAATGGGTATGAGGTCGAGCAAGAAGAAAAACGCAAGTGGGTCCTTTTCTACAAAAGTGTCAGTACTCGAAGAATTAGAAGATGAATACCCAATAATCCAAGAAATTCTTTCTTACAGGGAACTCCAGAAGCTTCTCTCAACTTATATTGATGTAATTCCGCAAATGGCTGGCGTTGATTCCAGACTTCACGCTAAGTTCTTGCAAAATGGTGCAGCCACAGGAAGGTTTTCTTCCATTGACCCAAATCTGCAAAACCTGCCTATTAAAACAGAGCTTGGGAGAAGAATCAGGGTGGGATTTGTGGCTCCCAAGGGCTCAAAGCTCTGCGCATTTGACTACAGTCAAATAGAGCTTCGCGTTGCAGCCATACTTTCCGGAGATAAAAAGATGACTCAAATTTTCGGAACAATGGAAGACATTCACACTGGTGTTGCTTCTTTTGTTTTCGGTGTACCAATAGACAAGGTAGACAGCGAAATGAGGAGAAAGGCGAAAGTAATAAATTTTGGGATTATTTATGGCATGGGAGTTTCTGCATTAAGGAAAAATCTCGGTGGTACTAGAGAAGAAGCGCAGAAATTTTACGACAATTATTTTGAACAGTTTTCAGGGCTTAGGGACTATCTTGAAAAAGTAAAAGTTGATGCATTAAAAAATGTTTATACTGAAACTCTTTTTGGAAGGCGAAGAAATTTCCCAAATATTAAATCAAGAATTCCATTTTTAAAAAACATGGCTGAACGCACAGCGACTAATGCACCGATTCAGGGGACCGCAACAGCGGATATAATTAAGCTTGCAATTAGATTTGCGGATGAAGATTTAAAAAAAGCTGGGCTTAAAGAAAATGTGCATCTACTTCTTCAGATTCACGATGAGTTGGTTTACGAGGTAGAAGAGGGAATGCTCAAGAAAGCTGAAAAAATAATTAAGAGCGCAATGGAAGAAGTGCTTACTAGATCATTTTTACATTATAAAACGAGTATTCCCCTTGAAGTTCATTCAGGTTGTGGGGACAATTTTGGCCAAGTTAAATAGGGTGTATATCGATCTTTTGTGTTATATTATTTATATGGAAGCAGCAATTAAAACCGAGCATAAATACAGTATTCATAAGGTGTTGGCGCACTCTTATTCTGTATACTTTTTGTTTTTTTTAGTTGGGGTTACGCTTGATCTTATTTTTAAATTTAAAATATATGTAAGTTCTATAATGGTTCCTGTTGGCCTGGCGCTACTCATACTTGGAAGTATTTTGATTCTTTGGGCACAAGAAACATCTAGAAATTTAACAAGTCAGAATTTAACAAAAGAAACTTTCTCGCGCGGGCCGTACTCGTACACTCGAAGTCCAACGCACTGGGGGCTATTTTTCTTAATATTAGGATTCGGGATAATTTCAAACGCGCTTTTCTTGGTTCTCTCTACTCTTGTTGCTTTCCTTATAACGAGGTTTGTTTTCTTAGAAAAAGAAGAATTAATTCTAGCTCAAAAATACGGCACCCCCTATCTCGAATATCAGAAGATTGTAAATCTTTAGATTATGATTTATCTTTTTAGCGGCAACGACACGAGTAAAAAGCTTTTAAACTATGACAAGTTTATGGCTTCTATTGATAAAGCAATAGAAATATTTCCAATAAGCAAAAATGATTTTAATGAAATGCAGCTTGAAAGTTTTTATTCTGGCCCAAGCCTTTTCTCTTCTACGTCTGCGGTAGTATTTTCGGGAATTTTAGAGAGTGTGGAACATAAAGACTTTGTATTAAACAAGTTAGAACAAATGGTGAGTTCCACGAATCTTTTTATATTTTTGGAAGGAAAGCTAAACAAGCCTATAATTGATGCGTTCAAGAAATCAAAGGCAGAAATAAATATTTTTGAAACACCAAAAGAAAAAACAGATAGATTCGATAGCTTTCTGATAGCCAACGCTTTTTCTCAGAAAGATAAATTAAATGTCTGGATATATTTCAGGCAAGCAATTGAGAGAGGCGCCGCACTGGAAGAAATAGTAGGAATTCTCTTTTGGAAAATAAAAGATATGATTGTCAAAAAAGATTTCAGTAAATTCTCGGAAGATGTCCTGAAAGACTCCGCCGCAAAACTGAGCTACATATTACCCCAAGCTAGAAAAAGGGGACAAGACGCAGAAGCGGAACTAGAACAATTTTTACTTGAAGCTTTCTGAAAATCTGTTATTATCAATCAACGGCATAAAGATTTATTGACGAAATGCGCCCATAGCTCAGCTGGTAGAGCAGATCCCTTTTAAGGATAAGGTCGTTGGTTCGATTCCAACTGGGCGCACAATGTATGGTATACTTGTTACCACAAAACAAACATGTATAGATTAAACAAAACTTTAGTTTATTTTTTAATTCTCACAATAGTTAGTTCTATGTTTGCATATAACATTGTCGTTAAGGCATACGATAACGCTTACGCAGATTTCCCGACAGAATAATAAAAAAACCAAAATAAAATAAAAGGTAGAAAGCGCGAATCCCGAAGGATCCGCGCTTTATGTTTGTGATTGGCTCCGAAGCGGCCAACCTATTTAATCCATGTACAAAACGATGAGTTCCGCGAATTCATTTCGCGCCCGATTAAGCCGGGATTTGACGGTGCCGGGGTTACACTCGATGATCTCCCCAATTTCTGCGTAGGACTTGCCTTCGATTTCACGAAGAGCAAATACTGCGCGATGAATCGGAGGAAGCTTTGCGACTGTCCCATTCACGATTTCGCGCAGGTCGCGCCTGTGATACATGTCGTCGGGTTGTGATGTCGGATCTTCGAGCTGAAGCGAACGATCGTCATACCAATTTTCCATTGATTGAAAAACCATGTGCGGGCTACGTGACCGATTGCGAAGCTCGTTCTTCGCCAGGTTTGATGCGATCGTGTACACCCACGTCGAGAACTTCTTCGAGCAGTCGAATCGGGCCAGGTGGCGATAGACTCGGATGAAGACTTCTTGAACCAGGTCTTCGGCTTTTTCCCGGTCCCCGATCATGCGGTGAACGAACCTCTGCAGTCTCGCCTGGTATCGCTCGACCAACTCCTCGAAAGCTCTTTCTTCGCCGCCAAGGAAGGCGGTGACAACACCTGAGTCGTCCATGGCCTTGAGCTGCTCTCTGGCGGTTACTAAACGCACTGATTGCTTGCGAGCGGTACTACAGCGAGTGCTTGGCATTTGTGCAACCTCCTACGTTGGGAATGAAAAACGAAGAGCTAATGAACTATCATCTTCCTATCTTAGCAAGAAGTCAATATTAATTTTTTTTGAATATTATGATATAATCCCAAGATGAATAAGAATATTATAATAATAATAGTTTTGGTGATTATCGTATTAACAGGTGGGGTACTTTTCTTTAGTAATAAGAACAACACCATAGATATAACTCAAAATCCAAATAACTCTAATAATGCTCAGCAAATAGCTTGTACAATGGAAGCAAAAATTTGTCCGGACGGGAGCGCTGTCGGCAGAGGAGGACCTAATTGTGATTTTGATCCTTGTCCAGTGGTTTCCGATCCACACGCAGATCTTATAAAAGTTTCTGCGCCTTTGCCCAACAGCAATATTTCAAGCCCAGTAAAAATTACAGGAGTTGCAAGAGGGTATTGGTATTTTGAAGCATCATTTCCAGTTAAGATACTTGACGCAAATGGTAAGGTTTTAGCTATCGCTCCGGCACAAGCTAAAGGAGAATGGATGACAACTGACTTTGTTCCATTTGAACTTACGCTACCTTTCGCAAAACCAACGACAGCTACAGGCACGATTGTCCTGTCAAAAGATAATCCTTCTGGAGAACCGAAGTATGATGATAGTATTTCTATCCCGGTAGTTTTTCAATAGTAACTTAAAATTTTTCTAATAATTTATGTCTCAACAAACGGAGAAAAGTATTTTCAAGTTGCATAATCCATTCCAGCCAGCAGGCGATCAACCCGGAGCTATTTCGGAGCTTGTAGACGGGCTAAGTAGGGGGCTAAAAAAGCAGACCTTGCTCGGAGCAACAGGCACAGGGAAAACTTTTACAATAGCAAATGTTATAACCCAATACGATAAGCCAGCGCTGGTCATCGCGCACAACAAGACGCTTGCTGCTCAGCTAGCGCAGGAGTTTAAACAATTTTTCCCGGAATCAGCAGTTCATTATTTTGTTTCTTACTATGATTATTATCAACCAGAGGCCTATATGCCGGCATCGGACACATATATTGAAAAGGATGCGCAGATAAACAAAGAAATTGACCGTTTGAGGCATGCTAGTACGCAGGCACTTTTAACCCGAAAGGATGTTATTATCGTGGCGTCTGTTTCTTGTATTTATGGTCTGGGTTCACCAGAAGAATATGAGAGAGTAAACTTAAAGCTTAAAGTTGGCCAGAAAATGGACCGCCTTGATTTACTCAAATCTCTAATCAACATTCATTTTACTAGAACAAATGTTGACTTGAGTCCGGGGCAATTCCGAGCTATTGGGTCAAGGGTAGAATTTATGCCCGTCTCTGAAACAATGATGTATCAAATTGAAATAAAAGGAGGAATTATAGAGAAAATAATAAAAGTGGATCCGATATCCGCGCGTATTATAAAGGAAGAAGAAAATATTTTTATATTCCCAGCGAAACATTTTATCACCGAAGATGAAAAGAAAAAAAAGGCCGTGGTGGCAATTAAAAAAGAACTAGACGCGCAGATAAAAAAATTCCAAAAAGAAGGGAAGCTACTTGAAGCAGATCGCATAAAGAGACGAACTAATTACGATCTCGCTATGATAAAGGAAATTGGATATTGCAATGGGGTTGAAAATTACTCTCGTCATCTTTCTGGGAAAAATGCTGGAGATCCACCGGAAACGCTTCTTTCTTATTTTCCCCACACCCAAAATGGCGAGGCAGATTTCTTAACAATAATAGACGAGTCTCATGTTACGCTGCCCCAGTTGCAGGGAATGTATGCAGGCGACGCTTCGAGAAAAAATACGCTCGTAGAATATGGTTTCCGTCTACCTTCTGCTAAAGACAATAGACCCCTAAAATATGAGGAATTTAAGGAAAGGATTGGTCCGGTAATATATACTAGCGCGACTCCATCCGTGCTCGAGCGTACTGAGGGTGAGCAAATTGTGGAGCAGATTATTAGACCTACCGGATTGGTGGACCCAGAAACAATAGTACGCGGGGTGAGCGAGAAAGGAGTCTACAAGGGTCAGATAACTGACTTTATCGAAGAAGCAGAAAAAACTATAAAAAAAAGTTTTCGTGTTTTAGCAACAACCCTTACCAAAAAGATGGCAGAGGACTTATCTGTGTACTTAAAAGAGAAAAAAATAAAAGCAGAATATCTTCATAGCGACATCAAAACAATGGATCGAATAAAAATAATCACTCAACTTAGAAAAGGGGAGTTTGACGTATTGGTCGGAGTAAACTTACTTCGAGAAGGCTTGGATTTGCCGGAAGTGGCATTAATTGGAATACTCGACGCCGATAAAGAAGGATTTTTACGCTCAGAAACTTCCTTGATTCAGACGATAGGCCGCGCAGCACGAAACAGCGAAGGAAAAGTATTGCTTTATGCGGACAATATAACCGGTTCAATGGAAAGAGCGCTCTCTGAAACAAAAAGAAGGAGAAACATTCAGCTTGCTTACAATAAGAAGAATGGTATCACTCCCAAAACGATAATGAAGAACATTAAAGATATAACCGAGGAGATGGAGAGCGAGCACGGAAAAACAGTTAATGCTGAAGTGAAGCTTGATTTGGAAATTTTTAAAAAAGCATACGAAAAATCCTCCAAGAAAGAATTGGAGCAAATTTACGGAGGTTCTGTTAAGCGACCTCTCTCTGATGAAGAGAGAGAATCGGTAGTGTATGAAAAAATAATAAAAATTAAAGAGAAAGAAATGAATAAGGCGGTCAAAGAACTAGATTTCGAATCTGCGGCTATTTTGCGCGATGAAATAGGGGTTTTAAGACAACATTTTGAGGCAAAAACAGAATAATAATGGTATTATGGGTGAGCCATGAAACCACACTTATTACTAACTCATTCCTTTCCTACAAATAGTGTACTTCTTCATGGGCTTAAAGAATTTCTCTCAGATTATTTTACAGTACATTTTATTGATCTTCCAGGTTTTCACGAAAGCAGCCCCGCTTTTCACAATAGTATTACTTTAAAAAAATTTTCTAATTATTTTGATCATAAAATTGCGGAATTAGGATTGGATGAATATATAGTGGGAGGAGTATCATTTGGTTTTTTAGTTATAAATAATGCTAAATTAGACAAGAGATGTAAAGCGATATTAGCCATGGAACCCTTTATTAATACTCAGTGTTTAAATATTCCTTTTTGGAAACAAAAAAAATTTATAATTATTAGTACATTATTGAATTTGATGAGTTTTTTCAATAAAGAAAAGCAAATATGGGAATCACAACTATTTAAAGAATATTTCCAGACGGAATCTGGTTATCCAAAAGAAAGAATAGACAGAATAACTAAACACATTGATCCCCATACATTCTTTTCGGTTACACGTTTACTGCTAAACTATAAAAAATATCCAAAATTTCATAATTTACCTTATTTTTTAATAGGAAATTTTTCAGATAAAACAATTAATTTTGACTCAGTAGTAAAAATTTTTATTAAAAATCTAAGTGAACTTCACATTGCATCTGAGCCAATTGACCATTATCCTAAAGATCTAACAAAGGAATATTTTAAAACAAGGATTCCCAAGGAACATATATCTAGAATGATAGCTTGCATGGAAGATAGTTTTTCATAAAGTTAGAATTTACTTTGTGATATAATATACAAATGGCTAAAAAATCAAATTCAAAATATCTTCTACTTGGTGCGATAATCATTGTGCTTGCTCTTTTTGGAATGTATTTTTTTAACAAAAATACCCCAAAAGTAGAGAAAGTACCAGATCAGGCAACTAGCCCCACGCAACCAACAGCCACAATAGAAAAAATAATAGATAAATCTTTAGTAGAGGAGAAAAAATTTAATGAGCTGAACACGTATGCAACTTTTAATGTAACTTATCCGCAATTTAAAAATGTTTCAACAGATTTTAATCAAAAAATAGCTGACATTGTAAACGCAGGAATCGAAAACCATAAAAAAGATTCCGGAGATAACTGGAAGGCAAGATACGACACAAAACTACCAGGAGAAAAAATATCACAGTACCCACCTGCTGCTGATAAATATCCATTTTCAGTTTCATGGGAGCCTGCGCAATTAAACAGTTCATATATAAGTTTCATATTAATTATTAGTGGGTTTTCAGGAGGAGCTCATGGTTATCAAAATATAGTTTCATTTAACTACGACGTTAAAAATCAAAAAGAAATGACGCTTTCTGATTTATACCCAAATGATCCTAATTATCTGAAAACAGTTTCAGCCATTGCATATAAAGACCTATATGCCCAATTCCATACAAGATTAAATATTAAAACTAAAGCTGATGAACAAAACTTTAAAGATTCTGTGGTGCCGATGCTTACAGCTGGAGTCGTACCAACAGCGGAAAATTTCAGCGTATTCACTTTTACTCCTAAAACCATAACTCTATATTTTAGCGAATACCAAGTCGCACCATATGCCATGGGACAATCGAAAGTAATAATAACCCGCAAATAATATAGAGAATAAAACTAAGAATTTTTTTATTTTCTTGTGTTTGTGCTATACTAGTACTAGTTAAATAGACATACACACCCCCAAGTAACCCAAGGGGGTGTAATTGCGTTATATAGTCCAAAAACATGAGCAAACAAGAGAAAAATATAGAAAAAATAACAGTAAAAGGGGCAAGAACCCACAACCTAAAGAACATAAGCTTAGAAATGCCACGTAATAAAATGGTAGTTGTTACTGGGGTATCTGGTAGTGGGAAGTCTTCACTTGCGTTTGATACCATTTTTGCCGAAGGACAGCGTAGATACGTAGAGTCTCTCTCGTCTTACGCGCGACAGTTTTTAAATCAAATGCCAAAACCAGATGTAGATGAAATAACAGGTCTTTCACCTGCAATTTCAATTGACCAAAAGTCTAGATCTAACAATCCGCGCTCGACCGTTGCTACGATTACAGAAATATATGATTATCTGCGTGTTATGTACGCACGCATCGGTCATCCGCATTGCCCGATATGTGGCGAGGAAATTAAAAAGCTTTCGAACGAAGAAATTTTAAACTTTGTTTTAGAAAAGATAAATCCTTCTTCCGCAGAAGCCAAGAATAAAAAACGGAAGGTAATGGGAGTAGAATGGGATGAAACAGAAATAAGTATTTTTTCTCCGGTAGTTCGCGGTCGTAAAGGTGAATATTACCAACTGCTTTATGATTTACTGAGTAAGGGGTTTTCTGAAATAAGATTAGACGGCGCAATGAAGAAATTGCGTGAGCAGATCACTCTTTCCAAGAATAAGGCTCATAATATTGATACCTTGGTTGACCATTTCGCAGTGCATGAATTTAAAGATGACAAGGAGGCAAGCAGAATGCGTTTATCCGAAGCACTTGAGAGAGCACTTCTAGAGTCCGACGGACTTGTCATAGTAAAAATTGCAGGTGAAAATACTAGTGAAGAATTTTTAATGTCAGCCAAATTTGCTTGCAAAAATGATGGATTTTCTTTTCCAGAAGTAGAGCCGAGATTATTTTCTTTTAATTCTCCATATGGTGCTTGTCCTGCCTGTAATGGGCTTGGCACGAAATATTTCGGCGGTGATGAGCAGTGCGAAACTTGTCATGGGGCAAGGCTTCGCCCAGAGGCTCTAAATGTTTTTCTTACTGCTAAATACAAAGAGGAGAAAGGAGACAAAATAAACAAAAAAAATAACAAAAGCAAAGTAAATATTTTAGACCTAGCACAACTTTCTATTAAAGATGCACATGACTTTTTTAAGAGCCTGGAACTTTCTGAACAGGAAGAAGAAATTTCTTTACCAGTTGTAAAGGAAATTGAGGCAAGGCTGCAGTTTATGCTAGACGTAGGATTGGACTATTTACAACTCTCCCGTAAGGCGAACACCCTATCCGGCGGGGAAGCCCAGAGAATAAGGCTTGCTTCTCAGCTAGGTTCACGGCTCGTAGGAGCTTTATACGTGTTAGACGAGCCGACCATAGGTCTTCACCAGCGAGATAATGACAGGCTTATTAAAACATTACTTAATTTGCGTGATCTAGGAAATACAATTCTTGTTGTGGAGCACGATGAGGATACAATTTATGCTTCAGATTATATAGTAGATATTGGACCCAAAGCGGGAGTGCATGGAGGAGAGGTTATTGTCTCTGGCTATCTGGACGAACTACTAACAGCAAAGAAAAATACAAATAATTCTGCAACGCTTTCTTATCTTCGGGGTGAAACTAAGATTGAAGTTCCAAAAACTCGCAGACACAGCAAGGGAGAGCTAAGAATCGTAGGAGGAAAAGTTTTCAATATCAATAATTTAAACGTGGAAGTACCTCTTGGAGTCATGACTTCTATCACCGGAGTTTCAGGTTCTGGTAAAAGCTCTTTAATGTACGAAATTCTTTACAAGAATCTTCAAGGAAGATACGAACGTAAATATCGAACCGCACAGATTTTTAACTGCGCTTCGTTTTCTGGAACAGAATACCTTTCTAGGGCTATTTTAATAAATCAGTCGCCGATCGGGAGGACACCGAGATCAAATATTGTTACGTACACCGGCGCATTTACTCACATGCGGGATCTTTTTGCGACGACAGAAGAAGCAAGATTGCGTGGATGGAGGGCAAATAGATTTTCCTTCAATGTAAAGGGAGGGCGATGCGAAGCATGTGAAGGAAATGGAGAAATTGCAGTTGAAATGCACTTTTTGCCTACCGTGTATGTTACCTGTGATGTCTGCTTGGGGAAAAGATTCGACAAAGAAACCCTGACTGTTAAATACAAAAAGAAAAATATTTATGAAGTTTTAAAAATGACAGTCGAAAACGGGTTAATTTTCTTTAAAGATATTCCCCAGATTTCAGATCGACTGCAAACCTTGATGGACGTGGGACTAGGGTATCTGGAGCTTGGGCAATCAGCTACTACTCTGTCTGGTGGTGAGGCACAGAGAGTAAAAATTTCAAGTGAGCTTTATCGTTCACATACAGAAAAAACAATTTATCTACTAGATGAGCCTACCGTCGGTCTTCATTACAGCGACGTGCAGAAGCTTCTTGAGGTTCTAAATAAGCTTGTTTTTAAAGGGAATACGGTGGTTTTGATTGAACATAATCTGGACATTGTTAAAAGTTCGGACTATATAATAGACATAGGACCAGAAGGCGGAATACATGGTGGAACGCTTGTGGCAAAGGGTACTCCAGAGGAAGTAGCAAACAACCCCAAGAGCTATACAGGAAAGTATCTTAAAAAGATGCTAAAAAAGTAAAATAATATGAAAAATGCCAATCTTCAAAAATTGAAAATGCCCCAGAACCCAGGTGTTTATTTCTTCAAGAGCGGCAAAGAAATTATATATATTGGTAAAGCTACATCTCTTAAGAGCAGAGTGAGAAGCTATTTTTCAAAGGATCTTATTCAAACAAGGGGGCCACTTCTAGTTGATATGGTTTTTCACTCCGATAATATTTCTTGGCAGGAAACAGACAGTGTTCTTGAAGCTCTAATTCTCGAAGCAGAACTTATCAAAAAGTACCAGCCTAAATATAATACTAAAGAAAAAGATGATAAGAGTTTTAATTATGTGGTAATCACGAAACCTGCCCGAAACGCTTCGCGTAGCGATGCAGGCGGGGAAAAATTGCCCAAAGTTTTAATTGTCAGAGGGAAAGATTTACTTCAGAAGCAGAAAAATTCTGCGCGCTTTACCCTTCCCGGAGTACCGGGTGGGACCTACGCAACACATAATTTTTCTGCTTCTTTCACTAGTGTTTTTGGTCCTTATACAAATGGTAGTCAATTAAAGGAGGCGATGAAAATAATCCGTCGGATTTTCCCATTTCTTGACGAAAAATCAACGAGAAACTATGAGTTCTACCGCCAAGTATATCTGGTGCCTGATATTCTAAGTAAAGAAGGGGTTGAACAGTATAAGAAAAATATTAAATATCTCAAACTGTTCTTGAAGGGGAAGAAAAAAGATATTATGCGAGAAATTAAAAAAGAAATGATGTTGAAAGCCAAGGTTCATCAGTTCGAAATCGCAGGAGAACTTAAAAGACAACTTTTTGCCTTAAAACACATTAATGATATTGCTTTACTGAAGCCAGAAACCAACGTCTATGAGCTGGATCTCGCCTTCCGTATAGAAGCTTACGACATAGCCCACATGGGAGGCAAGAACATGGTTGGTGTGATGACAGTTGTAGAAAACGGTAATGTAAATAAAAATGAATATAGAAAGTTTAAAATAAGAACACTGAAAGGCGCTAACGACACAGGAGCTATAAAAGAAGTCATAGAACGCAGGATGAATCACAGTGAATGGAAGATGCCGGACTTAATAGTGGTAGATGGGGGAGTAGCCCAAATCAATATGGCGAGGGGAGTCCTAAAGAAGCTCGGAATTAAAAGTATAGTTGTAGCGGTAGTAAAAGACGATAGACATAAACCTAAGGCTATTTTGGGTGATGAAGAATATTCAAAAAAGTTTAAATCAGCTATACTCCTTGCCAACAACGAATCGCATAGGTTTGCGATCAGCTACCACAAAAACATGAGAGGAAAGAATTTTTTACAAATAAAGAGAAAACCTAAATGAATATTAAAATAAAGAAAAGAGAAAATATTCTAATTCTTCCCGACATTAGGAGCGTGCAGAACGTGGGAGCTATTTTCAGAACAGCGGATGCAGTCGGAATAGATAAGATTTATTTAATAGGATACACGCCAACGCCCCTTGACCGTTTCGGAAAAGTCCGAGGTGATATGGCAAAGTCATCTCTAGGCGCAGAGATATTTGTTCCCTGGGAATATAGAAAAACTCTTTTACCCTTACTTAAAAAATTAAAAGCAAAAAATTTCTATTTAATTGCAATCGAGCAGGACAAGAATTCAATCGATTACCGAAAAATCCAAACAAGAAACAAAAATGTTTTTATCATAGGCAGGGAAGTAAAAGGAATCTCAAAAAGCATTTTAAAAACATGTGACGCTATAGCTGAGATACCCATGCGAGGCAAAAAAGAATCTTTAAATGTTTCCGTGGCTACCGGCATTGCTCTCTACTCCATCCTTAACCCCGTTTCTAGAAAGTAAAAGTTTGTTTATAGGTTTCGAAATCAAGTAATGCAAAAGGACTATAAAAGAGACGAACAGAACTAGTGCCAGATCTGCATTTTTTAGGAATTTTTCTGCAACAGTATCTGAAGCAAATATCCTAGCTAAATTATAAACTACCAAAAGCAGGCTTGCGGCGCCAACAATATTAGCTAAAAGTAATTTCTTAATTGGGTATTTATGAGCCCCGGCGACGATTTGGGATGGAACACCAAGGGTTGTTATGAACTTAGAGAGAAATAATATTACAAATCCATATCTATTGAGTGCTTTCCCCACAGTCTCGATTTTTTCTTCTTTTCCTTTAAAAAACCATATTCTTTCGAACCGAGAAAGACCAATTTTCCCGCCAAGCCAGTACCAAAAAAGATCAGAAAAAATATCCGTACAAAAGCTGGCGATGAATACGAAATAAAGAGACAATTCACCCCGCACACCAAGAAACATAATTGGCACATCGGCAATATTACCCAAAAATAACATTACCAGAAAGGCAGAAAAGTATTTCAACATCATAAGAATAATTTCTGGTGAGAAGAACAGAAGTGAGCGCTTCGGCTGCCAATAACCTTCCTTCTAATGACGCCAGTGCAATTTATTTTACTACACTTCTCTCCAGTTTTCCTGTAGGCCTTGTGGTGAAGCTGGAATTTCCCCCTTTCTCCATCTATATTTCTGTAGTCCGACATCGAGTCTCCACCAAAATCAATTCCTTTTAATAATAATTCCTTCATTGCCTTAAACATAAGTTTCATTTCTTCTTCTTTTATCTTAGAAACGGTACTTTCAGGATGAATTCCTGCTCTCCATAGAATTTCATCCGAGTAAATATTCCCAATACCAGCAATGAGAGACTGATCCATGAGAGCAATTTTGATTTTCTGGTTTGGTCTTTTTATAAGGGATGTTTTAAAATTTGGGAATAGAAAGCTTCTCGCCAGCGGTTCGGGTCCAATATCTTTCAAATGCACACTCTTGTGCATAGTGTGAGTATCTAGGAGAGTCACTTTGCCGAATTTTCTTGAATCCGAAAAAGCAAGCATCTTATGATTAGAAAAAGAAAAAAGTATATGCACAAATCTATTATAAGGATCCTGAAGTGGCCCAGTTTCATTTGGTAGCCATTTGTTAATTTTTTTCTTAAATTTATATCTCCCAAAAAGAAGATGCCCAGTCATCTTCATGTGAATAAGAATGGTTTTGTTTCCCGACAAATTGATCAATATATTTTTTGCTCTTCTTCCTACCGAAATAACTTTCCTACCTATTACGTCATGTTTAAATAGAGGAAAATACTTAGGATTGGCAACTGCATTCTTCTGGCGAATATCTTTCGTCGAGAGGTCTGTCCATATATCCTTAATTTTAAGCCCCATTATCTTTTTCTTTAATCCGTTAGTTGTCGTTTCAACTTCTGGTAATTCAGGCATGCTATAATAATACTATGAACAAAATTATATTCCCATATTTTCTATTACTTTTTCTAATTTTAACTTTTTTACCTATAAGTAAGGTTTCTGCTAGCGGCCCAATAAAAATTCTTCTAGTTCCAGGACACGATGATCCAGTCTGGGGCGCGCAATACAAAACTATTAAGGAATCTGACATGAATTTGGCGCTTGCCATAAAGATTTTTAATTTATTAAAACTCGATAAAAGATTCGAAGTTCATATAACGCGCGAGTGGGGAGGGTATACAAAAGAATTTTCTGATTATTTTACAAAAGAAGCTGATGCCATAGTAGCGTTCAAAGAAAACGCAAAAAGTAAAACACTCACCGATATATCAAGCGGAGATTTTATGCAAAGAGAGAATGTTCCGCACAACAACGCGAGTGAAACTGTTGCAAATACACTTTATGGAATAAATAGATGGGCAAATGAAAACCAGATGGATGCAATAATTCATATTCATTTCAACGACTACCCAAGAAATAACGCATGGAAGTCTGGAATATATAAAGGCTTCGTAGTTTATATGCCGGAAGCACAGATGGCAAACGCAGAAGGAAGCCAGGACTTAGCCATGAAAATTTATAAAGAAATGCACAAAAGCTTTGCAGTTAGTACTTACCCAAAAGAGGCAGGCGGAATCGTTCCTGACCAGTCGCTTATTGCTCTTGGCTCAAATGG
>JBDSTB010000036.1:0-9851 GCA_039928455.1 Minisyncoccota bacterium
CTTGGCTTAGGGCGTTTCTTAGATTCGCCTTTACTGCCCCATCATTACCTTTTGACCTTGCACTCGTAAGTGCTGCTAGAACTATCGCAGAAAGAAGACCAATAATTGCGACTACCATAAGAAGCTCAATAAGTGTGAACCCAGCTTTTTTGTTTTTAAGCATTTTTATTTAATTAAATAATAATATATATCTGGAGAAATTATACCATATCCTAACTAAACAAAAAACCACCTAATGGTGGTTTTTTGTTTTATCCTTAATTTAACTCAACCTAGTTACAATTGGATGCGTTTGCAATAATAGCTGTAGTAAGTGTGGATGTATAAGGTGTTCCGGTTGAATTAGCTGCTCTAGCTACTCCTGTACTATCAACACACCATGCACCTCCTGACTTTAGAGCCACTGCAATAGCATATGCGGTTCCGTTTGCTGCTACTCCACAGGTAGCATCTGAACCACCGTTCTGGAGAACTGCATGGTCAACAGCAGACTGAATATTTGTATCCTGGAAAATGTGGTTTGTTCCTGCGACAAGAGGGTTGACCGCGGCAATAGCACCGCATGTGGTACTGTTAACAGCAGCTACAGTTCCATATTTATTACCTAAAGTATCATATAGCACCTCTGCTGAAGCTCGAATACCCGCGAAATCCGCCTTGATTGCAGCGTCAGCACCCTTTGCTCTAGCAGTATTTAAACTAGCTAACACAACTGATGCCAAGATACCAATGATGGCAACAACCACCAAGAGTTCGATCAATGTAAAACCTTTATTTAATTTCTTCATAATTTTTTTATCCCGCTCGGCGGAATAAGTTACTATTAATTTATAATTAATCCGCCAAATTTTTCGAGCGAATATTTCGACTTATTTTTAATGTATTTATTATATCATAGAGAGCTCTAGACTAATGCAAGAAAGTTATCCACAGGCATTAAAAATAACTACTTTCACTAACTTATTCCTCCAGCAAGGTTGTAAATCGGCATTAAGACCGAGACGAGGAGAATCCCAACCCCAAGACCCAATACTACAATCATAACTGGCTCAATCAAGCCCACAAGGGTGTCCACGGCACCGTCCACTTCCCTCCTGTAGAAATCTGTAAGAGTTTTCAAAATAGAGCCAAGAGATCCTGTTTCTTCTCCTATGGCAACCATTTGAATTAAAATATTTGGAATTTCTTTATGCTTAGAAAAAGCTACAGAAAGAGCAAGCCCAGACTTAACCCCGTCCGCCACTTCTTTAAGGATTGCTTTGTAAAGTCGACTTCCCACAACTTGTGAAGAAATATCTATAGCTCTAACTATAGGAACGCCTGAGGAAAGCATTGTATCTAGGTTGTCGGTTATGCGAGATAAATACAACTTTTTGTAGAGTATACCAATCGCTGGCGTAGAGAGGCGAACGCCGTCTAGGTATATCTTACCTTTTTCTGTGGAAGCAAGTCTCCATAGCCAAGCACCAAAAAGGATTAAAAAAATCAAAAAGAAAAATCCATAGTGTACAAAGAGGTTAGAAATTCCAATAACAATTTTTGTGTAGAGAGGAATCTCCTGCCCAGAATCTATCAAGATTGCTGAGAGCTTGGGGATCACAACGACAAACATTAATGTCATAACGACAAAGAAAGTGAAAATGACAAAAGCGGGATATATTAGTGCATTTTTAGTTTTGGTAGTTAGAGAGTACTGACGATCAAGATAATCCGCAAGATGCTGAAATGTCTGGTTTAGTTTCCCTGTCTCTTCTCCAACCTTAACCATGTTTACATAAAAATCTGAGAATACTTCCGGATGGCGAGCAAGCGAACCGGAAATAGATACCCCTCCCTGCAAATCGTCGCAGACTTGAGTGAGCTTACGGCTCAGAAGTTTATTTTCGGTATTTGCCGCAAGCATACTGAACGCTTTAAGCGCGGAAACTTGAGCTTCGAATAGAGTAGCTATCTGCCGCGAAAGTATAACGATGTCTTTATTGCTTATTCGGTTGAAAAAAGAAAAAGTGAGAAGAGATTTTTTTTCTTCTTCGTCTTTAATTGAAATAATCACCAACCCTCTGCGCTGAAGACCGCTAATTGCCATGTCCTTTGTCGGCGCATCAATTTCCCCTTCCTTGCTCACTCCTTCAGCGTCTATTGCTTTATATTTAAATAACATAAATTTTTATTAGATCATTCTTTCTAGCCCTTTGGGATTTAGCGAGTATTGATAAGCATTCTCTATCGAGATTTCTCCAGCGCGAACAAGCTCTAGGAGTGAGTGGTTTAGGTCGATCATTCCTGCCTCTGAGCCAGTTTCAATTACTACATCAATCTCATGCGTTCTTTTTTCACGGATTAGATTTGAAACAGCGTTGTTGTTTAAGAGAAGTTCGAACGCAGGAATCAATCCTCCGTTAATTCTAGGGACTAGTCGCTGGGAAAAAATTCCTAAGAGTGAAGCTGCCAACTGTGCGCGGATCTGATCTTGCTGTTCTCCGGGAAAGGAATCTATTATTCGGTCGATTGTTTGAGAGGCATTGTTGGTGTGGAGAGTTGAGAGCACTAGGTGACCGGTTTCTGCGGCAGTAACTGCTGTCGCTATTGTTTCGGGAGTACGCATTTCTCCGATCAAAATCACGTTCACGTCTTCTCGGAAGACTGATTTTAGCGCAATATGGAAATCTTTCGTGTCGATACCAACTTCGCGCTGATTGATAATTGACTTTCTGGGAACATAGACATGCTCTATTGGATCTTCGATTGTAATTATATTTCTCGCTTGCTCGTTATTTATTTGATCCACCATTGCAGAGAGAGTAGTTGACTTACCTTGACCCACAGGCCCAACTACCAAGAAAAATCCTTGTTTTTTACGCGCCAGGTCGGAAAGAATAGGAGGAAGATGAAGTTCTGGGATTGTCTTAACTTTGGGAACTAATCGAAAGACTAAACTTATCAAACCTTTTTGAAAAAAAGCATTACCCCTGAGCCTCTCTTCTCCCCTGAAATCATAAGAAAAATCCGCTTCTTGGTTTTCCATAAATCTGGAAATTTTTTCTTTGCCTAAAATTTCTTCTAGAATTCCCAAGCTATCTTTCTCTGTAAAAACAGGCTCCTTTACAAGAAAAATGAGTTCGCCTGAAACTCGGATCGCAGGAACTCTTCCGGTGCCCAGATGGAGGTCCGAACCATCTTCTCTTATGACAGTCAATATGAGGTCCTCAAGTTTTTTCTTATACTCCATATTTTTTTGATATTATTTTGCAGCTACTTTTTTTGATAAAATTTCCGTTACTTGATTTATAACTTCAACGGGCGTCGAATTTGCCTTTACGATATAGCCTGAAACTCCAAGGCTTTGCCCTCGGTCTATGTCTGCCTGCTCGCTTTTGTTGGAAAGAATAATCTTGATTGAGTTCGGAGAAATATTATCTTTATTAATACTTTCTAACATTTCAAATCCGTTCATTTCAGGCATTATTATGTCTAAAAGTATAATGTCGAAATTTAATCCGCTTTTTATTTTTTCTAATCCTTGCACTCCGCTTCCTGCAGTAAAAACATCAAAATTGTTTTGGCTAAATTTAAGCGCGTACATATCGAGCAGGAAATTGTCGTCGTCAACTATTAAAATTTTCTTTTTTTCTCCTTCCATATTGTATTATTATACTATATCTATTGTTTTAAAAGAAATTAGCTTATTATTCGTTATCGTCGTTGAAGTTATAAACTTCGGTAAAAGGAATGATTCCGTCGAGGGATTTGAGCATAGCGTCTTCTCGCATCATGAGCATTCCTTTTCTCCGAGCTACTTTATATATTTCGCCCTGGGTAGGATTTTTTAAAATTATTCCCTGCATCTCTTTATCTACTTTGAACATTTCAAAAACGGCTATTCTGCCGCGGGTCCCCCCGGGGCATTCGGGGGACGGCACTGTATCGTACATTTCGTTTTTTGTGACAAGGTCTTTTTTAAATTCTTCTGGCAAATCTTTCATCTGTTCTTCTATTTGTGATTTAATAGTTGGATCCATCGGTACTAACTTCCTAGAACTAGCACACGTAAGTCTGGCCAAACGCTGAGCAATAGAGAGAACAAGGGTTGGCGCAATTAGATATGGGTCAACTCCCATATCTACCAACCTAGGCACCGCTCCGATGGCATTGTTGGTATGGAGTGTTGAAAGCACTAAGTGTCCCGTAAGTGCCGCCTGAATAGCAAGCTGCGCTGTTTCTTTGTCTCGAATCTCTCCCACCATAATAATGTCCGGATCTTGACGAAGTATCGAGCGGAGCCCAGAAGCAAATGTGTAGCCAATTTCGGGCATCATTTGAGACTGATTAATGTTGGGCATATGATATTCCACCGGATCTTCTAAAGAAACTATATTACTCGACTCTTTATCAAACTCGTTCATCATTGAATAGAGAGTTGTGGATTTCCCAGAGCCAGTTGGGCCAGTAATAAGAATTAGGCCGTATGGTTTTGCAATTGCTTCTTTTATGAGGTTTAAATTTGTCGGAGAAAGTCCTAACTGGTCGAGAGGCTTAACGCCTCTTTCTGAATCAAGAATACGGATTGCAACTTTTTCTCCATAATATGACGGCATAGTGGAAACTCTGAAGTCTATTTTTCTACCATCGATATTCGCACTGAACGATCCGTCTTGTGGTTTCCTTTTTTCGTCTAGCCTGAGCTTAGACAATATTTTTATACGAGCAACTATCCCGCTATAAACATTCGGTGGTAATACAATACTCGTATGAAGCGCGCCATCAACTCGATAACGAACTTTTACTTTTTCTCCATTGAATTCAACATGGATATCAGAAGCATTCCCCTCGAGTGCGTTACGTAAAATTACAGCAACGATCTTGATAACAGGTGCGTCCTCTACTATTTTTGCCTGAGTGCCTTTTTGTGTATCTTTTAATTCTTTAGTAAGAATTTCTTCGCTCCCAATCTTGTCTGCTTCCATCTTATCAGCTTCAAGTTCAGTCAATGCTTCATCTACTTGACCTGATAGACCTTTATAACTTTCCATAATATTTTCATAATCGGTTTTGGAAATAAGAAAAACTTTGAAAGGTATGCCTTTCTTAGCGGAAATAAACTGAAGGGCATCGAGCGCCTGTACATCTTCACCATTCATAACTCCGACGTCGAGTACGCCGTCGTTGAATCCAATCGGGGCAAATTTATAGTGTGCAGCAGAATCTTCAGAAATATATTGCAAAACATTGAAGGAGACTTCTTGTTTATTTACCTTCTTGGTGGGCATCTTAAAATAATTACCCTTTGCCTCAAGGATTTTCTCTTCGGGAATTCCGGACTCAATTAAAACCTGATCAATGTCTCCTCCAAATTTATCTTTTGCGCGGTTTTTTATATCCCCTATTTGGATCTTCTCTATTAGACCTTCTTTAACTAACTCTTCTAAAAAACTCATATCAAATTATTGTGCTTTCGATGTCGGAGTAGTCGCTTTTGCGGGAGGATTTGTGGAAGGGGTACTTGAACCTGCAGCAGGAAATTGAATTGTGGAGGATGGGGATGAAGGCGTCGTTGTAGCTGGCGTAGTGCTGGGGGTTGTAGCGTCTGGCAAAGTGGTTGTTGTGGTTGTCTGTGAAGCAGGGGTAGCAGGAACATTGTCGTTTCCAAAAGGAGCAAAAGGATTGGGTCTTCCCTCTGTGCCATCTGGTACAAGAATTATACTGGAGTCATGAAGACTCCTGAAGGCTTCGTCTTTAAAAATAGAGCTGTCTAGTTTTATGCTCTTGACCGAAAGTAGTAAATTTAAAAAATCATTTGCAACAGAGGCGTCCTCGGTGTTCGGCAAAACCGTAACATCGTTTGTTGTCGGAGTTGAGGTAACAAGACTTGGTTGATCGGATGGAGATTTTATGAAAAATACATAAATCAAAATTATGGCGATTAGTATGGCTGCAAATATTATGATGTTTCGAATTTTAGGCATTTTATGATTTAATTTTTTAGCCAATAAGTTTTAATTTTAAAATCATATTTATATATTTCGGACGTTGATCCCGGAGAGGTGATAGACGTACCGCTGCTCCCTGTTGAAGAAAATGAAATGGAAGCAATATCAACTATGCGTAAATTACTCTGAAGGTCTTTCAGAAAATTCAAGAAATTAGCATACGAACCTGTGGTAGAAAATGCTAAATCCCATACTCCATAATCTTTGCTTACTTTAGCGGCTGCTACCCCTCCCCCTTGTATCCCCCCTGACGCTGTGCTCTGGGAAGCAGTATCAGTATTGGTATTGTATTTAACCTCCTTAAGAGTCATCCCGTAGGGCTGAGCTATTTTTTCAATTTCCAAAATTAGACGAATGTTGTCAACATTGTCTGGTAATAATTTTTTAATTTTATTTAAATCTTCAAGGGTAATGTCATTATACTTTTTAGTTAGCTTGTCCCTTTCGTTGTTTAGTGCCTTAGAATTATCTAGTGCTTCGTCGTAAGTACCAACTTGGGCGCGCAAAGCTCCTATGTCTGTATAAATAGGATTGGCAAATACAAAAAAAGCAGAGAGTGCTATTCCTATAATAATTAACGGCATAATGAATTTCATAAGATTATATCTGAGTTAAAAGCATCTGTTTATAATCAACAAAAGACGGATCAACTGAAAACTGCAAATCAAACAGAACATTGCCTTTGTCATCTAGCGTAAGATTGGAAAAAACTGGATCAATAATATTTTTGTTTTTTGCATACAAATCAGACTGAAGAGCAACCGCTGCATATCCCTGTGCGATACCGCTCATTTTGACTCTAACTTTAGAATCTTTTTCGGTGCCCAAGTCGTAGGTAAATTGTGTATACCTTACTGTTTTCATTGTGATTGCTTGTAATGCTGCGAAAATTGGAGTTATTGCAATGTGCTTCGACAATATCTCAGTAGACGCGCGTAGCCGCTTATCTAGCGCCTGTAGCTCAGTTATTTTTGAAGGCTCAAAACCGTTCTTTGCAAGATTTAAGCTAGCCGCCTTGTTTGCGATACTTTTGTTGAGTGCACCTCTATATATAAAAAGACCAGCTGAAATAACTACAACTGTGATCAAGAAGAAAATTGCTATAACGGTAAAAAGTCCAAAGGAACGATTGCTTAGCTCTCTGTGTTCCAGAATGGGTTTTTTGGGTATAAATGATGTTTGAAAATTTTGCTCCATTTACTTTCTTCTATTTTATGTATTATCTCACCTATTGTAATTTTCGCAATGCTAGCCCAAGAGCAACCGCAAACTCCGGACCCATTGTCTCAAGAACTTTAGCTAAAAAGGCGGGCGCGTTAACTTTAGCAAACGGATTTCCTGTTTCAATCTCAGCTCTGAAATTATTTACTGCAATTTCTTTTAGTCCTTTGAGCTGACATCCGCCGCCGGTAAATATAACTTTGCTTATTGCGCGATTATATTTCTTCTCATAAGATAATAATACATTATTGGTCTCTGAAAAGATATAGTCTGTGTGAATTTTGATGATTTCTGCAAGGCTTTTCTCCGCTGGATCGCCCAAAAGTCCGAATTCTTTCTTCTTTTTTTCTGCTTCGGCGAAAGGAATACTGAAAGACTTCGAAATTGACTGTGTAATGTCCGCCCCTCCCCTATCTATTGTGTGATAATTTTTAACTATTCCAAACTCTACAATCGAAAGCTTCGTGCGGGATGCTCCGAAATCAATTAAAAGTACTGGTGAAAGCTCGTGTTCAAAATTTGAACGGATAGAAGAAAAAATTTCAATTTCGAAAAAAGAAGCATATAAACCTGCCTGTGACACTATGGAACGATATCTCGCGACAGCATCGTTTTGAGTCGCAACGACGAGAACATTTGTTTTATCTAATGCTCTATTTGGAGCAGATCCATCTTCCTTGTTCATTTCTTCGAATGAGGCTTCTTTTTGTGGAAGTGTAAAATAATCAAGCGAAACTTCAGTAATAGGTAATGGAATATATTTCCTTGCCTCGGTTGGGATTACTGTGGACATCTCGCTTTCGCTTATATGTTTAGGAAGTTCGATTGTAAAAATTAAACTAGATTGTATAGGAACAGCAAATGCAGCTGTAGTACTTGTAACCCCAGACTGCTTTAAAACTTCTTTTAATGCTTCCCCAATTTTCTCTACTGATAAGTTTGTTACTTGGCCTGCTTCAGCATTATCATACGGCCCAAGCGCGATCGCTCCATAGGTCTCTAAAATTGCCTTGCTACCCTTTCTTTTTATTTCTACTACCTTAATGGACGAAGATCCAATATCAATACCTACAGCACTCTCTGCCGCTTCTCCTCCAATGTTCCCTAGACCGCCAAATAATTTCTGTAATGGATTGTTCATTTTACTCTTTAATAGTATTGGATGTATGATAAAATACACATAAAGTATAACATATATGGGATTCTTAAACACTATATTTAATGTTGTTTTCCCTGTTAGTTGCGTCTCTTGTGGAAAAAGGGGCTCCGACTTCTGTTTAAACTGTGTTTCTGTTTCTCCGTCGGCAGAAAGGGAAAGTGCAACTTGGATTTTCCCAGTGTTTGATTATCGGCATCCGCCTATCAAAAAGTCCCTCTGGCTTCTCAAGTATAAAGGGAAGAAAAAATTAGCCTTAGTATTCGCCGACGTGCTTTATGGAAAAATAATGGAAGAGCTCTCGGACTTAAGTGTTATGGAGAACTTCCGAGCATCGATTTTGATCCCTATCCCATTGTCAAAGAAAAGATTTAGGGAGCGTGGCTATAATCAAGCAGAATTAATTTGCCAAGAACTTATGAAGCTAGATGAGAAAAATGGAGATTTAAAATTCGAAAAAGATATTTTAATAAAACAAAAAAATGGCGAGCACCAAGCGCATATTCAAAATCGCGCCATGAGAATAAAAAATATTGCAGGGTCCTTCTCAGTAAAAAATAAGTCGAGGATTAAAAATAGAAATATTATTTTAATTGATGACATTACCACTACTGGAGCCACACTTGGCGAAGCAAAAAAAGTTTTAAAGGAATCTGGGGCAAATAAAATAATTGCATTTACGGTTGCACATTAAAAGTGCTATGGTATAAACAATGTTTGAATTACTGCTTACATATAAATATTTTATATTGCTACCCCTCGCTATAATTGAGGGTCCAATTATCGCCGTAGTTTGTGGATTCCTTATAACACTCAAAATTTTCAACCCTTTATTGGTATATATTATTCTAATAATTGGTGACCTTGTGGGAGATGCATTTATTTATTACATTGGATATAGAGGGAAGGGGTTGTTGCGATTTTTTAAAATTACAGATGAAAAATTAGAAAAAGCAAAACTCTATTTTAAGGACAACCATAAAAAAGCGATAATTATGTCGAAGCTAATACACGGAATAGGATTTACCGGGCTCATTGCTGCTGGAGCGTCCCGCGTTCCATATGGAAAATATTTTAGAACTTGTGTGATAATTTCCCTTATTCAGTCAGTCATAATGATTATGATTGGTGTTCTGTTCGGGCATGCATATGTTAGAATCGGCAAATATTTAAATTACTATGCAGCAGGAGCGAGCGTAATATTTTTAGTTATTTTACTTTTTGTTTTCCTTCGTAAGGCCCATTTTGGAAAGAAAACGACTATAGAATAAGAGCTTTTAATTTAAAAATGTTTAAAGTAGACTGTATCCATGGATTTAAATACTCCAGCTAGAAAAAAATTGAACATCGCAATGATCTGCGACCCAATTGGAGATAGTAGGGCTGGAGTGGCTGGAGTCATAATGTCCACGCTTCGATTTTCAAAATTATTAAGAAAACACGGGCATTATGTTATTTACATTGGAGCAAAATTAAAAGGACATAAT
>JBDSTB010000037.1:0-2166 GCA_039928455.1 Minisyncoccota bacterium
GATGGTAAGAGTGTTAGAAGAAATATCTCGTACTAAATGTGCTCCGCATATTGGATAAGCTTCTCCTCCTTCGTAGTGATAGCCGGTTGGTGGGTTTGGATATTCGCAAATAGAAGATTGTCCGCAAGATAATCCTGTGGTAGTACTCCAGCCGGAAGTAGAAGTGCAGCCACATCGAAAACCTGTTGTAGAATCGTACCCATTAGAATCGCAAACTGGCTGAAGTGGCAACGAAACACTATTACTTATATTGGCTACACCATTGTTATAATCACCAACATAAATAGATTTATGGCCTAAAAAGGTTGAAGGAACTTTAAAGCTCAGTGAAGTAGAAGAAAGGTTCGATGGGGTTACACTAGTTCTTCCATCACCAAAATATACTTTTGTATCAGAGGTAAAATTTGCCCCAAAAACATATATAGTGCCTCCCAAAACAGCAGCGGAACAATAGCTTGGCCCTGAAGTATCTCCAATATGAGTAGTACAACCTGCCCCCTGTAAATAAGAAATACTCGGAATTTTTGTTACTAATGTTGGTAAATCAACATTTACTAATACATTATCGTTTACATAGCTATTGTCACAGCCTATTAAATATTGAGAATTGGATGTTGGGTGAACATAAGTTACATCTGCCCCTCCCGTTGGCGGAACTAGAGTTATATATGTACCTGAACCTTTGAGTGACACTGTACATCCAAGATTAATTCCACTTTTTATCCATGACAACATAACTTCGCTTCCTGGTGCAACTGTAATTGGACCATCAGACCCATTAGCTTTTATGTCAATTTTAGGTCTGCTACATGGTTCTCCGTTTATAAAACTATACCCTGTAGCTGAATAACATCCCAGCGGAAAAATTATTGTTGGAGGCGTAGATGGTGTAACTGGAGTAGACGGCGTCACCACGGTAACTCCATTACAAGAAATGTCTCTTATCTTTGCCCTAGAAATAGGACCAATGTAACCATCCCCTTTTATGCCGTTAGCGCTTTGAAAACTTTTTGCAGCCGCAGTAGTAAGAAGACCGAAATATCCCGTCGGCTCTGAATTAAGATAACCTTTCGCTTGCAAAAAATCTTGAAGAGTTGAAACTTCTCCATTAGTACTTATATCTCTTGACCTATAGTGCAAATTATTTTGCAATGAAACACAGTTTGAACTACTTGGGTTTGGATCAACTTCAGTTTCAGCTGAAGATATTAAGGGAACAAATAAGCTAAGCATTAGCGCGCCAGATAGTAAGAAATGTTTCATTTTTTTAAATATTTACACTAAAGTAATAATAGTCAAATTATACTCCCCTATAGGGAAATGTAAATCAAAAAAGATGCCCGATGTGGACATCTTTTTTGGGTAGATTTTAAATAAAATAACCCTTTTTACTTATCTTTTATCTCAAAAGTTTTATCGCTTGAGTCACAATTCTGGCTGCCAGTTTGACACACCTTGATCTTATATTTCCCAGTAAGAAGTTCTGAGGTATTCCATGTTTTTCCTACAAACCAATCAAAAGAGGTTCCATTTGTATTCCCGACTGTGTATAAAACACCGTCTGTATTTTCCAGTTTTATCTCATGGCTCGATAAATTTTCCGATAAATCTTGCCAGGTAATTTTTCTGGTCGATCCTTTTACCCAAACTTCTCCGCCATTGGGCGAAAGAACGGTTACTGCAATTTCAGGTTTTTTTTCAAAGGCTTGTAACTTTAAACTTAATTCAGTATTTTCTTTGGTCTTCTCATCAAGATTTAAAATCAATTCGGTGTTTTCTTTAATTTTTCCTTCTAGCATTAAGCCCAACTTGGTATTTTCCTTTTTTTGCATTAATAAAAATATCCCCACCGCAACCAGAGCAACAGCAAGAACCCCTATAATGTAATTTTTCATTACGTAATTATACTACCTGCAAAATATATGTAAATCAAAAAAGATGCCCCTTGTGGACATCTTTTTTGGAATAACGTTGAAAAAACCAATATTATCTGTCTTTTACTTCTTCACCCAGTCTTGTGAGAAGTCGAGAAGCGTGTTCTCTTCCCCCTAGTCCGAAAGCAAGCGCACCCCCCAATGCACGCATCGCAATGATACCGGTGAATAGAACGCTCATGTAGTACTCAGCAACTCCTAGTTGTCCAAGTGCAATAATAAAAGCGAAAAT
>JBDSTB010000038.1:0-2141 GCA_039928455.1 Minisyncoccota bacterium
GCTCACATTCCCATCTCCCAATCACTTTCGAAAGATAGCCTGGGCTCCCAACTCGCGATCGCGGAAAAACTTAATATCCCCTACGCCTTAATATTCGGTGTAAAAGAAGCACTTGAAAATTCTGTTATTGTACGAGATATGTCGAACCGTTCTCAAGATACCGTCAAGTTGGACCACCTTTTAGAATACTTGAAGGAAATTAAATAAATACTGCAATTAAAAAATCTGAAAGACATGGAATGAAAAAAATTCTTCAAAAAAATGAAAAGGTTTTGCGAAAAGTTGCGAAAGAATTGCCTATTCACGACATAAAAACCCTCAAAATAAGGAGTGTCCTTAGGGAAATGTCTAGCGCGCTTAAAAGTCAGAGTGATGGGGTTGCTATCGCCGCACCCCAGATAGGATATTCCTTACGTATTTTCGTTGTTGCAGGGAAAATATTTTCCAAGGACTTTGCAAAAAATAGAGATAAAAACAAGGAAAATAGATCATTAACTCAAGGTAATGGAGCCGCCCCTTCTCCGTCTAAGGAAGAAACAGCCCAAGAGAGCACAAAAAAAGAAAAAATTAAAGACCTAGTCTTTGTAAACCCTGTAATATCAAAGTTGTCACGGGACAAGGAATGGATGCCAGAGGGATGTCTATCTGTAAGACCACTATACGGTAAAACCTACAGATCAAAAAAGGTATTCATTACTGCACATGATGAAAATGGCAAGAAGTTCACCCGTGGAGCTTCAGGTCTCTTGGCTCAAATTTTCCAACACGAGACAGACCACTTGAATGGCATACTATTCATTGACCATGCAAAAGACGTAAAAGCAGAGACAATCTAAAAGAAACTTAGAAATATGGAAAAAGAAAATATTAAAAAAAAATTCGTATTTTGGGGTACTCCAGATGTAGCTTCAGAGACACTTGAAATTCTTAAGTCTGCGGGTTTCATTCCGTCTTATATTATTACTTCTCCGGACAAGCCTCAGGGACGAAAAATGGTTGTTACTCCCCCTCCAGTAAAAATCTGGGCAGAAAAAAATAAAATACCTTATTTCCAGTCGGAGAGATTAAGTAAAAATGATATTTTAGAAAAAATTGGGAAGGAAGAAATAGATTTATTTTTGGTGGTTGCTTATGGAAAAATTATCCCAGAAGATATTCTCAATATTCCCACCCTCGGATCTTTCAATATCCATTATTCTATCCTACCTAAATACAGAGGTGCATCGCCAGTTGAGACAGCTATATTAAATGGAGATAAGGAAACTGGCGTAACTCTACAAAAAATGGATTTCAAAATGGATACAGGTCCCATAATTGCGATAAAGAGACTAGAAATTCTACCAGACGAAAAAGCTTCTGAGCTAAGGCAAAGACTAACAAGAGTTGGAGGAGACTTGTTAGTTGGTGCTATTCCTAAAATTTTAAATAATAAAGTAAGCGAAAAGACGCAGGATGAAAAAGAAGCGACGTATAGCAAAAAAATAAAAAAGGAAGACGGATTAATGGATTTAACGGGCGACCCAATTAAAAACTACAATAAGTTTCGTGCCTATGCCACATGGCCCAGATCTTTCTTTTTTGAAGACGGAAAAAGAATAATTATTACAGACGCCGTCTTAGAAAACGGAAAACTTGAAATAAAAAAAGTTCTACCGGAAGGAAAAAAAGAAATGGATTATTTTGAGTTTCTTAAATAATTTTAGAGCTTAGACTTGACAATCCACGCCCTTGGGGTAGTCTTTTGCTTAGAAGTACCCGTCCGTCCGTAGCCATCCACAATCATTTAGGAGTAATGATGCCTGCACCCACATTGAAGGAAGGCGACACTCTCGTCTTTACCTGGAACGAGCGAACCTTGGTCGTGAAGAATCGGTTGGATTTCGAGAAACAAGTCCTCAGTCACCTCGACGAGGCCGGAATTCACGTCATTGATTTC
Organism: Minisyncoccota bacterium; assembly: GCA_039928455.1. GTDB lineage: Bacteria > Patescibacteriota > Minisyncoccia > Phycocordibacterales > UBA9973 > UBA9973. Next base: position 1,937 of record JBDSTB010000038.1, read on the forward strand.
AGCCATTGCGGCTACATTGATTCAAGCGCCTGGGGAGTGATCCTGCGCTTGAGCATGAAAATGAGCGAACAGGGGAAAAAATTGAAGATCGCTGGGCTCACGGGTGACGCGAGAGAATTATTCGACCACATGAAGCTTGGCGCAGTTCTTGACGTCGTGGAATGATAATATCGAATTGCCGACGGCGACATTGCCGTCGGCAACA
>JBDSTB010000039.1:0-7417 GCA_039928455.1 Minisyncoccota bacterium
GATAGCCGTTTGGCTTCGGTATGGCAATGTAGTCCTTTATTCTTCCGGGTAGCGGTTTCCAAATAGAATGAACAATTCCGAGTACTCTGTAGCACTCTTCAATATTTTCCACCACAACACGAAGAGCAATGATATCGTAAATTTTCTCGATATCCATTTCCCGTTTTTTTAGCTTTTTCCATAAGCTAAACTTATGTTTCATTCTATAGTTAACTTCAACTATTTTGATTTTATTTTTTGCGAGTTCCTTGAGAAGTTCTTTTTTAACTTCGCTTAAATTCATTTGATAAGTTTTTGTTTTCTCCTGTAGTATTTCTTCAATCTGTTTATATTCTTTGGGATAAGCGAAAGGGAAGGCGGCATCCTCTATCTCACCTTTCAATTTTCCCATTCCGAGCCTATTTGCAAGCGGTGCGTACACCTCAATTGATTCCACTGCAATTCTCCGTCTCTTGTCTTCTCTAACATATTTAAGTGTACGGAGGTTGTGAAGCCTGTCAGCAAATTTGATTATAACTACGCGGAGATCGTTAGCCATCGCCACGAAAAATTTACGAAGACTCTCCACATGCCTCTCATGTCCGCGATACTTGAGTGTTCCCAATTTTGTTACTCCTTTAACCAAAAAAAGAATGTCGCTCCCGAATTCTTTTTCAATCTCTTCTTCTTTTATTTCCGTATCTTCTAAAACGTCGTGAAGTAGTCCGGCAGCAATAGTCTTGGCATCCATTCCAAGGTTAGCAATAATTTTCGCCGTCTCGTATAAATGACAGAAATAAGGCTCTCCGCTCATTCTTTTCTGACCTTTGTGTGCGTTTTCGGCAAAATAATAAGCTTTAACTATAAGCTCCTTTTCTTTTTTGTTTGCATTTTCCGAAAGGGAATCGACTTCCTTTATTGCGGTCATAAATGAAGTATAACTCGGAGAGTTTATTTATTCAATTTTCTTTATTTTATGAGGATTGTGATTGGGGCACGCTTTGTTCGAGCAACGTTCTGGAATTGTCTTAGTTCCTTCCATCATGAGGCTACTGCAGTCCTTACAAACATTTCCTGTGGGTTTAGCTTTTATGGCAAATTTACATTCGGGATAATTAGAACATGAGTAAAAAATTCCAAAGCGTCCTCTGCGTTCTGAAATATCTCCAACTTTACACTGTGGACATATAACTCCAGTTCTTTTCTTTGCTTCTTCGGCTTCGTCTTTTTTAATAAATTTACATTTCGGGTATCTCGAGCATGAGATAAATGTTCCAGTTCCGTCACGCCTTGATCTTATCACTAGCTTTCCGCCGCCAGATTTCCCTTTTTTCTCTCCACAGTCCGGGCACATTTCTCCAGTTTCCTCTGGGCCCTTGAGCTCAGTACCATCGAGCATTAGTGCTCCGTCGCAGTCGGGATATTTAGAACAAGAATAAAATTTACCAGCACGTGAGAGCTTGATTATCATCTTGCTTCCGCACTTCGGGCACTTGATATTTTCTGGTGCATCTCCTAGGTTTGTAGCTTTTTCTAACTTTTCTTTTATCTTCACGTCTTTCAAAAATGGACCATAGAAGTCCTTGAGTGTTTTTTCATATTCTCGTTCGCCGCGGGAAATTTCATCAAGCTTGTCTTCCATGTCTGCCGTGAATGTGTCTGAAATATAATCCATAAAATTCTTTTCTAAGAAATCAGAAACGACTTCACCAGTGTCAGTGGGAAATAAGGTTTTTCCTTCTTTACGTACATATCCTCGATCTTCAATTGTACGCATTATTGAAGCATAAGTTGAAGGCCTTCCTATGTCTCTACTTTCAAGCTCTTTCACAAGCCCTGCTTCGCTGTATCGCCCTGGTGGTTCAGTAAATTTCTCTTCGCTTGATAAATCTATGAGATTAATTTTATCCCCCATTGTGCACTCTGGTAATTCAACGTCTTCGCCCCGAGCTCCAGCATCAGCCTTTAGCCATCCAGGGAAAAGAAGTCTTGAACCAGTTGCGCCGAATACTGGCAAGTCATCGTGTCCTACTATCGATGCTTCAATCTTTGTTTTCAGTAATTTTGCATCAGTCATTTGCGAAGATACTGCTCTATCCCAAATAAGTTTGTAAAGCCTGTCTTGGTCGTCATTACCAATCTGAAGTTTCTCGACGTGGGTCGGCCTTATTGCCTCGTGTGCTTCTTGGGCATTTTTCGATTTAGTTTTATAGGTGTGCGCTTCAGCATATTCATTGCCATACTCTTTTTTAATAAATGAAATAATTTGTGCTTGAGCAGCGGAAGATAAATTAGTGCTATCTGTTCTCATGTAAGTAATATGTCCAGCTTCATAAAGCTTTTGGGCAATTTGCATAGTTCGCGATGGAGAATATCCAAGCCTAGAGCTCGCTGTTTGCTGCAGAGTAGAAGTAATGAACGGAGCACGTGGGGAACGTTTCTGTTCAGACTCTTTAACTAAACTAATTTTCCACTCATTAGCTTTACCAGCTTCAAGAATTTTGTTTACAATTTTTTCGTCCCGGGGTTCATCCGCGCAAGTTAGAATAATTTTGTCCTTTTTTAGAGTTTCAAAAAGTCCACTTAGTTTCCAAAATCTCTCAGGAATAAATGCTCTAATCTCGCGCTCACGCTCCATAATTATTCGAAGCGCAGGGGATTGAACTCGCCCCGCAGATAGTCCGTACCTTACCTTTTTCCAGATTATTCCAGACAGATCATATCCAACAAGACGATCGAGCACCCTTCGTGCCTCTTGAGCTTTTCTTAAGTTTGTATCAATCTTGCGAGGATGCCTTAATGACTCTTCCACCGCTTCTTTAGTAATTTCATGGAAGGCAACTCTCTCGATCGGAGCTTTAACTTTTTTGTCTTGCTTCAGCAGTTCTTCTATGTGCCAGGCAATTGCTTCTCCCTCACGGTCGGGGTCTGTTGCAAGAACTATTTCGTCTGCTCTCTCTGCTAGTCCTTGAAGTTCATGAACAATTTTTTCTTTTCCTTTTGAAATTTCGTAAAAGGGGACAAAGCCAGATTCAATATCTATTGCTTTCTTGTTTGATTTCGGTAAATCTCTAATGTGGCCGACTGATGCGCGCACAGTAAAAGCACCTTCGAGATATTTCTCGATAGTCTTTGCTTTCGATGGCGACTCGACAATTAACAATTTCATTAATAGCAGTATTACACGAAATACTTTTTTTATGCAAATTGAGCTTGCAAGTTTTTAAATTAATTTAGAAATTTCTTCTTATTTCTCCTAGCTCTTCTTTTATTATTTCTTTTATTTCCATTACAGAAAGTAAAGCGTTCGCATTTGGAATCGGCATCTTCATCGCACGAATAAGATCGTCTCTTGGAACTGGCTCGCGGATAAGCTCGTATACCACTTTCTCTTCTGGTGATAAATCCATGAAAAGTTTCATTTGCACGTCTTCATTCTTTTCAACTTCAAACCCGAGCGCCTCAAGTACATCTTCTGCGCAAGTTATGGGAGTGGCTCCCTGACGAATTAGCCTGTTTGTGCCTTTCGAGTTGGAAGAAAAAATTGATCCAGGAACTGCAAGTACATCTCTGTTGTATTCAGTGGTGAGCCTTGCCGTTATTAGAGTGCCAGATTTCTCTTCTGCCTCAATTATAAGTGTAGCCTTACATAGTCCTGCCATCAACCTATTCCTTTTACCGAAGCTCCAGAGCGTTGCTTTAAAGTTGGGCTCAAATTCTGATATCAAGCATCCGCCTTGCCTTAACACTTCTTCAGCAATCAATATATTAGACTTCGGATACATTGCTTCGCGCGATAGTCCCGAGCCGGGAAAAACTATAGCTTTCAACCCCACAGATAGTGCCTTCTGGTGAGCGATAGCGTCGATACCTAAAGCAAGACCCGAAACAATAACGATAGGGTATCCTTTTAGCCCTTCAATAATTTTCTCACAGGCTTCTTTTCCATACGAGGTATATCTACGTGATCCCACGACGCACAGATAAATCAATTCCTCTTTTGGAAGATTGCCCGCTATCCACAGTTCCTTTGGAGGCTGGGGGATTTCTAGAAGCGCCTTTGGGAACTTTTCTTTTGGGAGTTTTTTAATCTCCATAAGTTTTGTAATTATAGCAAGTTCATATATAATATGTACATGCTAGATATCAAATTCATTCGGGAAAACAAAGACATTGTCCAAGCTGGAGCAAAGAAGAAGCGGGTAGAGATAAATATTGACGAGCTTCTAGCCCTCGACGATGAGAGGCTCAAACAGCTTAAAGAAGTCGAAGAATTAAGAAGCGAAGTAAATAGAGTCTCCAATGATATCGGCAGGAATCAGGATGCGGCGCTCAAGGTCCAGCTCATAGAAGAAATGCGCCTTGTGAAGGATGACGTAAAAGCGAAAGAAGAAAAATTAAAGACTACTACAGAAGCTTGGCAGAAAATAATGCTTAAGATTCCGAACATTCCATCTGTTGATACTCCAGAAGGACCCGATGACAGCGGAAACCAAGTTATAAGAGCCTGGGGAGAGAAACCGCAGTTTTCATTTCAACCAAAAGAACACCATGAGCTCGGTAAAGCGTTAAATATTATTGACACAGAAACTGCGGGAGATGTTTCGGGCGCAAGATTTTCATATTTAAAAGGTGACTTAGTAATTTTACAATTTGCTCTTATTCAACATTGCTTGGAAATTCTTACTAACATTGAAATTCTTAAAAAAATTGCAGAAGACGCAAATATTTCCATAAATCCTTCTGTTTTTGTTCCAGTTATTCCTCCAGTATTTGTTAGGCCATTAGTTCAAGTAAAGATGGCTAGATATATGACCCCCGAAGAGCATTATATGTTTCCGAACGATGATTTGATGCTGATAGGAAGCGCTGAGCATACACTCGGCTCAATGCACATGAATAAAATTTTCGAAGAGAAAGATCTACCTATCCGATATGCAGGATACTCAACCGCATTCCGAAGAGAAGCAGGAGCCGCCGGAAAAGATACAAATGGTATACTGCGTCAGCACCAGTTTGATAAATTAGAAATGGAAGTTTTCTCATTACCTGAAAATTCGATGCAAGAACAAAATTTCTTAGTCGCTATCCAGGAATACGTGCTTAAGACATTAAATTTACCTTACCAAGTTGTTGCTGTTTGCACTGGGGATATGGGATTCCCAGACAACAGGCAGATCGACCTCGAGACGTGGATGCCAGGACAGAATGTATTCAGAGAGACTCATAGTGCTGATTCCACTGGAGGTTTTCAAGCTCGAAGACTAAATACTCGCGTAAGAAGAAGTGACGGGAAAATCGAGCCTGTGCATATGAATGATGCAACGGTTGTTGCTATAGGTAGAACGCTCATTGCAATAATTGAAAACTATCAACAAGAAGATGGAAGCATAAAAATTCCAGAAGTATTGAAGAAGTACGTGGGTGGAAGAGAAATAATTAAATAATCTGATGAAGAAAAGGACAGTACTAAATTCTCCGCACTTAAAAGAGCTAAAAAGGAAGAGGAGAAGAGTGGTAATAAGGAAAACTCTCATAATACTGGTGGTGCTAATTTTATTTGTTGGTATTTTGTTTTACTTTACACGGAATTCTGTTTTTAAAATCACTGGCGAAGAAGTCACAGGTAATAAAATTGTTGACACAGAAGCTATCTTGCAGAAAATTCAAGACGAACTTACCGGCAACTATTTATGGATTATTCCGAAAACAAATATTCTTTTTTACCCGAAAGAAAAAATAAAAAAATCATTAGAAAATAATTTCACTCGCCTTTCAGACATAAAGCTTTCAGTGAATAATAAAAAGGTTTTACAAGTGGAAGTTAGCGAGCGGGTAGGGGTTTATACTTGGTGTGGGGAAATCATCCCGGAGAAGATTAATGCAACACAGAAGTGTTATTTTCTAGATAAAAATGGATTCCTCTTTGACAACGCACCCTTTTTCTCCGGTGAAGTTTATTTGAAATTTTATGGCCTAGTTGAAAAGAAAGAGGGGTTGCCAGCGCCTGCCTACTTCGCAAGCCTAAATAAGCAAAATTTCGGAAACTTAATTTCTTTCAAAGATGCAATAATTGGATTGGGGCTAAAGCCTGCCGCTTTCTATATGTCTCCCGATGGTGACATAGAGATATTTCTATCAGGCGGTAGTAAGTCGCCCACTGGTCCCAAATTATTACTAAAAGCTGATGCGGATTATCAAAAAGTAGCCGAAAACCTTGATGCTGCAATTTCGACCGAGCCTCTGCAGTCCGGCATTAAGAATAAGTATTCATTACTTCAGTATATTGACTTGAGGTACGGAAATAAGGTTTACTTCAAGTTCTCCGATGGAACGGCCGCAGCACCCGTGGCTCCATAGGAAAAGGTAATGAACAATTTCTGGACAAAACTTAAAAAGCCGATTTTTTGCTTGGCGCCTATGGCCGATGTTACTGATGCGGCCTTCAGACAGATTATCGCAAAATACGGCAAACCGGATATTTTCTGGACTGAATTCGTTTCTGCAGACGGGCTATGTTCGCCTGGAAGGCAGAAACTACTTATCGATTTTATTTATGGAGAAAATGAACATCCTATAGTTGCGCAAATCTTTGGAGGTAAGCCAGAGAATATTAAAAAGGCATCAGCCCTTGCAAAAGAATTAGGATTCGACGGAGTAGATATAAATATGGGTTGTCCTGATAAAGCCGTGGAGAAACAGTGTGCAGGTGCAGCAATGATGAAAAATCCAGAACTGGCTAGAGAAATAATAAAAGCTGCAAAAGAAGGTGCGGGTAATCTTCCGGTTTCTGTGAAAACTCGCATAGGGTACAACAAAAATGAAATTGAAACTTGGATACCAGCTCTTCTCTCAGAAGATATAGCGGCGCTCACGGTACATCTCAGAACTCGAAAAGAAATGTCTGATGTCCCTGCGCATTGGGACTTAATGAAGAGAATAGTTGAGATCAGAAATGAAATGGGGAAAGATACATTAATACTTGGCAACGGCGATGCATTAGACCTTGAAGACGCAATGAAGAAAGCTGAAGTGTCCGGGTGCGACGGAGTGATGCTCGGGCGTGCAATTTTCGGAAACCCATGGCTTTTTGGCGACAGTAGTCATGCTTTTGCTCAGGTCCTCGGGTCGCCCCAAGGAAACCCCGCTGGGGCTCAACCAGACCGTTCGAAAAGCATGACTACTTCTGCAATAAAAGAAAAATATCCGAACTCTTCAGAAGCAATTTCTCTTAAAAATAGACTTAGCGTTATGGTTGAGCATACGAAACTTTTTGACAAGCTTCTTGGAAAACATAAAAATTTCGCAATCATGAAGAAGCATTACAAGGCATATGTAAATGGATTCGATGGCGCAAAAGAGCTCAGGATAAAATTAATGGAGACAAATAGCGCGGTGGAAGTTGAAACAATAGTTAATGATTTTCTTAAGAGTTAGT
>JBDSTB010000040.1:0-11240 GCA_039928455.1 Minisyncoccota bacterium
TATCCTCTCCGATGAACAGGCAAGAGTTCCAACCTTCGGTTCCCACTCAGCTCTTTTTATACCCGACCACGCTGTCGCAGTTAAAACCGGAACAACTAATAGTAATAAAGATGCTTGGACAATAGGGTACACTCCTTCTATCGTTGTTGGAGTTTGGGCTGGAAACAACGACAATAAAACAATGAAAAAAGGAGGTTCTGCGGTGGCGGGACCAATATGGAATAAGTTTATTAATGAAGCTTTAAAAACTTTACCTAACGAGCAATTTGAGTATCCAAATCTAGCTTATGATCCGAACCTAAAGCCTATACTTCGTGGCTACTGGCAGGGCAATGAGAGCTTTAGAGTTGATAGTGTTTCAGGAGGTCTGGCTAATGAATTCACCCCACCAGAGACGACTGTAGAAAAAATAGTAACAAATGTACATTCGATACTTTATTGGGTCGACAAGAACGATCCGCTCGGTCCTCCTCCCGCAAATCCGGCGAATGACCCACAATTTAATCATTGGGAGATACCGGTAAGAAACTGGTGGGCTAGAAGTGGAGGGGGTTATGGAAGTGTAACTATTGGTGAGAGACCTGTAACCACTGATAGTGTGCACACTGATTCTTCTAAGCCAGTTATTTCTATAGCAGAGCCGAACGCAGCAACTACTTATCCATCAAGTCAAAAGATTGTAGTAAGGGTTTCGAGCTCAGGTCCTTATCCGTTGGCAAAAATTGATGTTTTTGTGAATGGTGTTTATTTGGGAACATCCACGACCTCCACCTTTTCTTTTACTCCTAGTGAGCTGAGTAATATTCAGGCAGAAAATCAAATAAAAATTATTGGGTACGATACTGTATTCAACACTGGCGAGACATCTTCTGTCTTTAGGGTAGGACAGTAAAAATTATCTCACTTCCTTCGGCCCCCTCGCACCAAAACATTCTTTTAATTGAGAAAATATTTCTTCCTGTTTTAGGAAAACTTCGCTTTTATAAATTGGTTTTATGTTTAGAAAAATAACATTGTTTTTTATTTTTACATCTTCCTTTTTTATTTCAAGGTGAATTGATTTTGAGATAATATCTCTAATGCACTCTATTTTTTTATCTTCAGAGAGAAGTAGTTTATTAAATCTAGCCAATAGGTCTTTTATTTCAATCATTTTGTGCCCAATTTACCTATTCATTGGCATAATAAGGTATAAGAAGGATGAATCAGAAACAGGAGAAACTGTGATAGGGCTTGAAACACCTGAGAGCTTTATAGAAATACTGTCTGTTGTTATCGACTGAAAACAATCAAGAAAATATTTGTAGTTGAAACCTAGTTCTATTTTCTCTCCAGTTAAAGCTGCGTCTAAAAATGTTTTATTTTCCCCAACATCATTATTCGAAGAGGTTATTTCAAAAACTTTTTCTTTTGGGGAAATTTTTAAATTTACTTGGTTAAACTTATCAGAAAATATGTTTGAAATTTTAAGGGCATTTAATAAATCTTCCTTTAGAACTACCGCGTTGGTGGACGAAGACTTGGGAAGAATTTGCCTATAGTCAGGAAAAACTCCGTCTATAATTCTTGAAGTTAGGTAAACTCCGTCTGAGGAAAAAGACATTTGATTCTTATTAAAAAGAACTTTAACAGATCCACTTATTTCACCAAAAACCCTAAGGATTTCAGCTACGTTTTTAAATGGAATTAATATTCCACTTATTTCACCAACTCCTTTTACTTTTATTTTCTTTTCAGCCAACCTAAAGGAGTCGGTAGATACAAACACTAAATATTCTTCATTGGTATACATGTAAACGCTCGATATTTCTGGTTTTATGTCTGAGAAAGAAGAACTATAAGATACCGACTTTATTCCTTCTGTTAGTTTCTTTGCTTCTATGTCAAAGCTTGCGCCTGTTACTTTTGGTATTGTAGGGAAATCGTCGTGGGGCTGGCCTTTGATTTTTATTTTACTTTTCTTTGTTTGAACTAATAAATTTCCATTCATTTCCTCAAGTTTAACTGTGTCGTTTTGGAGTATGTTGGAAAATATGCTGTTTAAAACAGCACCGGAAACCGCAACCGTCCCTTCTGTTTCAATCTTTGCTGGAATTTCTACTTCTATTCCAAGGCTCAAATTTGTGGATCTAAGTTTTAGTGATTTTCCAGAAGCAATCAGGAGAATTGAATTTAAAATGGGTAAAGTTAAATTTTTACCGGTAATTCTTTCTACTTGATTTATTTTGTTTTTAATATCCTCTATCTTGCATTCTATCTTCATGTGTATATATTATATATTTAATTTATTAATACTATTAGGTGTGTTCACAAGTGTATAACCATATTCCATGTTGTTTTATAATGTTTTTATTTTAACTTAAATAGTATCTTTACTTGAAAACAAACCTCAAACTTTTACTCTTTTTTAATAACTTAATTTTATTTAATTTTTTATCCCCTTCAATATTTTAATTATCAGCGCCCTTTCCCATACTTATTAACAACTATTTAAACATAATCCGTATCTGTTCAAGCTCCTGAAGAAGCTGTGGATCATTTTTTAAATCTGTTTTTATCTTCAAACAAGAATGAATTACTGTTGTATGGTCCTTTCCTCCCAACTTTTGTCCAATCAAAGGATAGGAAACATTGAAGTCTTCTCGAAGAAGGTACATTACAATTTGCCTTGCCCGAACAATTTCTTTCTTTCTTGTTTTTTCATAAATAGAAGCCTCCTCAAGTTTATAATGTTCGCTTACTATTTTTACAACATCTTTTATTGCCATATTTTTCTTTGGCTTCATATTATTCTTGAGTAAACTCTTTATCTCTATAAGTGTTAGAGGCCTATTTTTAAGATGATATTGCATAATTATAAGATTTAAGCTTCCCTCAAGTTCTCGAATATTGCCGTTTACTGTGGCAGCCACGTATTCTAATATTTCTTGGTCGAGAGAGATGTCTTGTTCCCGCAACTTAACCTTCAAAATCGCCAAACGCGATTCATATTCTGGTTCAGAGATGTCTACTATCATTCCAGCTGCAAAACGCGACTTAAGTCTGTCTGCGAGCTCTGGTATATAGTTAGGATGTTTGTCCGAAGAAAAAATAATTTGCTTATTGTTTTCATGGAAAGTATTAAAAGTATGAAAAAGTTCTTCTTGGATTTTTTCCATCTTCCCAATAAACTGAATATCGTCAATGATCAACAAATCATACTTCCGGTATTTTTCTTTGAAAGAATTTGCCTTGTTTCCTTGAAGCGAATTAACAAAGTCGGTGGCAAATTTCTCCAGTGTCATGTAGTGAACTTTTTTGTTAGGATATTTATCCTTTACAGAGTTCCCCACAGCTTGGATTAAGTGAGTTTTACCTAAACCAGTACCCCCATAAATGAAAAAAGGGTTGTATTTTGTTCCAGGGCTATCGATTATTGCCTGCGAAGCAGCATAAGCAAGCTCATTAAACGATCCAACAATAAAAGAATTAAAGTGATAGCGCGGGTTTAGGTTGTCTTCTGGGTTAATATAGAGGTCTTTGAGTGGGAGTTCTTTGTTTACATAAGATTCACTAGTTGTGACCGGGGCATCTTCTCTATTGTTTTCAATTTTTGATATCGTGTACTCCACCGCTCGCATGTTTTCGTAAGCATCAGCTATGGTTTTGGTAATAAGCTTGTGATATTTATTCATTAGCCAGTCCCTGACGAACTCGTTTGGAACCCCAATATAAATTATGCCCGTTTCCTCCTTTATTATTGAGGTATTTTTGAACCAAGTGCTGAAATTTGCCTTAGATATTCCTGACTCAATTTCAACCAGACAATTTTTCCACAGTTGTTTCGTATTCATTGCACAGTATTATACTATTAAACTTATAAACAAAAAGGATTAGTACTTATTAACTCTGTTGATAAACTGTTGATAAACTCGACTTCTTAATTTTAATTATACACCCATATTTGAACCCTAACCCAAATGGAACCTCCTTGATTTATTGGGCAATATATTATAGACTTGAGTTTCAATGTCACAAACATACCAACCTAAAAAAAGGAAACGAGCCCGATCCCACGGTTTTCTTGTGAGGTCCAGAATAAAAACAGGCAAAAAGGTTCTCATAAAAAGAAGAAGAAAAGGCCGAGCGAAGCTTTCTGTCTAAAACCCTACCCTCTTTGGCTAGTGGTGTATATGCTTCTTTATTCCTCTTCTATGCTTTCTAAAAAAAATAAAGTCGACAAGAAAACAATAGAGCAAATCTTTAAAAAAGGTATATTTTTAAATGGAATAGTTCTAAGTTTTCGTTTTTTAAACACAAGCAAGGAAGAAAAAGTAAGAATTTCTTTTATTGTACCTAAAACAGTTTCTAAAATAGCTGTAAAAAGGAACTCATTAAGACGTCGAGGATACGCTGTGTTACAAAAATATATGAACGACTTCCCTCCCGGGATTGTAGGAGTTTTCACGTTTAAAAAATATCAGGATGATAATAAAATAATTGAAAATGAAATTAAACAAATTCTTAGTAAAATTAATTAGTTTTTACCAGAAAAATATTTCTATTTTCAAAAAGCGAACTTGTGTGTTTTACCCTACCTGTTCGGAGTATGGGAAAGAAGCAATAATAAAATATGGGGCAACGAAAGGGATATTAATTATAATTCGCAGAATTTTACGGTGTCACCCTTGGCAGAAGAATCACATAGACCCCCTCAAATAAATAAAAGCAAAAAAAGATTAAAAAAATTAATAATTGGACATTATCTCAATTTAATATAAGATAAGATAATGCTTCATAATATCTGGAACCTTTTTTTATACCAGCCATTACTAAACTCTTTGGCTTTTTTGGTATCTGTAATTCCTGGCGGGGATGTCGGGCTTGCTGTTATTATCTTAACAATTTTGGTTAAAATATTACTATTTCCTCTCTCCCAGCGATCTATCAAAAGTCAGGCAGCCATGACCGTGCTTACACCGGAGCTCAATAAAATAAAAAATAGCGGTCTTAGTAAGGAAGAACAGGCTAAACAAACATTTGAATTATACAAAAAACACAAAACAAACCCTTTTTCTGGCTGTCTTTTGCTTCTGATCCAAATTCCAATTATTTTCGCCCTTTACTATGTTTTCTTCAAAGGAATAAATTTTGAAAACGGGCTACTATATTCATTTATACACATACCTGAACATATAAATATGATGTTCTTGGGAATTCTGGATATTAGTAAGAAAAGTCTACTTTTAGCAGTCCTGGCAGGTGTTTCCCAATATCTTCAGGCTTACTATATGCCGAAAGCTCCAGTTGCTGCAGAAAATAGTAATTCTTTCCAAGACAGTTTCGCCAAAAGTATGAATATGCAAATGAAGTACGTTTTCCCATTTGTTGTTGCATTCATTGCCTATACCATTTCAGGAGCGATCGCGCTTTATTGGATCACAAGCAATCTTTTCGCTGTTGGCCAGCAGATTTATGTCAAAAGAAATCAAGAAAGTCAGAAAAATAATGAAACAGTTCTTGCAACACAAAGTTAATTTATGCAAAAAACAGAAATCCAAAACTTAATAAAAGAGCTAATTGAGAAAACCAATGTTAAAACCACTAATATAACAATTACCGAAGAAGATGGTGGCAATACATGGTATTCAGTAGAAGTTAGTGAACCACATTTTTTTATTGGTCATGATGGAGAGGCATTAAGCGCTCTCAACCACCTCGTCCGCAGAATTATTGAGTCAAAATTAATAACACAAGAGGGAGTTGCAGGATCAAGAGAGAACCTCAACAGCCCCGCAATTTTGATTGATATTAATGGTTTTCAGAAGAAGAGAGTTGAAAACGTTCGAGCAATTGCTCACATGATGTCTGAGCGTGCAAGATATTTTAAATCAAATATCGAGGTTGATCCTATGTCAGCTTTTGAGCGCCGCGTAGTTCATGAGTTTCTCTCGAGTGCGAACGATCTAAAAACAGAATCTATTGGCTACGGAGGAGCGCGCCGAGTGGTAATAAAATATATCGGCAATATTTAATAAGCATTTAGTCTATCTTAAATCAAGTCTCCACAAGTAAGAATCTTTTTTGTTTACAAAAAACAAATAGTTTTCTCCGTTATCTAGAGAAAGCTTTATTCCATCAATTTCTTCTCCAGCCAGAGGTGTACTAAATGGGTCGAGAAGTAGAGTAGTAACCCCTGTCTCAATATTTATTTTCCACAACTGATCATTGAAAGATTCTTCACCTTGATACCAGTTGTCTGGATATATTCCGGCTCCTAATGTTTTTGGAACAGCGCAATATACGAGATTGTTTGCGCCTCCCCAAACACATTTTTCTGGCAAAGTTCGTACTCCGAGCTGCATAGTGGCTCCAGAATCTTGATGATATACATTTAAAACTAAAGAGTTGTCAGTATATAACGTTAAATTTCCGCTTGGACTTGCAAGTGTAGTTAATCCATTTACCCCACCCAGAGTCTTATTAAAAGAGTTTCCTTTTAAAAGATTAATATCATACATATAACCCAAAACATCCCACGAAGGCTTTGTAGTCATGGTGATCAATCCCCCGTTTGCCCACATTGGCAGCCATTCAGTAAAAGCGGAGTTAAAAACTTGGGTTTTTTTATTGTCTAAGAAATTGAAAGTACTACCAAGCACATTATTTCCACTATTAACTAAGTAAAAAATCTTAAAAGTGTCAGGTGAAATACTAACCTCTGTTACGTTGTCTGGTAAAAATATACCTTTTACCTGGCTGTCTTCCAACGTATCGGCCCCTAGGTATTCTTTTGGCAAGTTTCCCACGAAAGTCGCAATTGTTCTGTCGTCTGATTTTAAATAGCGCATTACAACTGACTGAGCTTGGTTACCAAATAATGCTTCGTAAATGACAGGGATAGTTGTAGTTGTAAATTTTCTTTCTTCTATATTATCAGCAAATGTCTGAAAAATATTTCCAGACGCTCGATCCACATATCTGAGGGCAGTGGCAAATTCAGTTGGAGGAGTGGTAGGAGTTACTGCAACGGGCTTTGTGGTAGATGGTATTGCCGTAGTTGTTGCAACGGGAGTGGATGCCTCAGCAGGAACAGCGGGAACAACAGGTGGAATTTCTTTTAATCTTTCTTTTAAAAATACTCCATAACCCGCCACTGGCATACTTGAAACCTTTTTTAGTTTTCCAGGTGTATCGTTTCCTGTGGTAGGTATGTTATCTGTGTTGCCAGGTGGTGTAGCATAATTTGGATTTGCATTGTTTTTATTGAAGGGATTAAAAGTAGACCAAAAATTATTACTTTCTCCAGGTACTAAGGGTGTAGTGGATTTGCGGAAATACATAAATCCAAAATAAACGATTGTTATTATTAGGAGTAACATTATTAAAATTGTAAAATTTCTTTTTGTCATAATTATTTTACTCGATTGACATGAATATTGGCTCCACTTGTATTACTATAAGGTTGTGCAGTACCACAATTTACATGATCTGACGCCTCATTAGCAAAGTTTATTCCACTCATAGAAGCAATAGCTTTACATATATCTCCCCAAAGAGGGTTCTTGTTTGGTATTGATATTCCATAATTACCCTTATCTTTAATTGCTAAGTCAAAGCAGTTACCTGATTTTGCTTTATTTAATTTGTGACAGTCAGATTCATGACCCGGTTCTATAGCTGCCGTAACATACCAATTGCCAACCTTAGATTTTAGGGCTAGTAAAATAGGGATCATGTCTTTACATATTAACTCATTTTCTGCACCTGCTTTAATAGGTACCCCCGTAGAACTTAAAGTTACTAACCCACCGGGGCAGCTGGCAGAAGTACTTCCTAGGTTGTTTTTTGATCCTGCAACTATTGTAGGCGGATTATCTTTTTCATAAAGTGTTGTTACGGGTATATCAAATTCAGAGTTGAGAAGGTCGGGATTAATAGTAAACAAGAGTGCATAAGCTCCGAGAGCAAGTAGCAGACCGAAAATAGCATGAGTAATTCTTTCCTTACCTGCCTCCTTACTCGAAACTAACTCACTTGTCATATACTCTATCCCCCCCATTACAATCATTATGACTGCTAGTACTGCGCATATTCCAATAAATATTTTTATCATTATATTTAAATATTTACTTAATGCATTTGATTCCCCTGGGATAAAGTTATCCAAGTCGCTTGAAAGAGGAGCAAGAAATACATAAGGAGCTACGCAAATTCCATCTGACGATAAGGTTGCGGGTGGAACACAGCCCGAGGTGGCGGGTGTAGGCGGTGTTGGGGTATCTTTAGCAACGGTAATTGGAGCTAATGAATTTGTGGTATAACCAGAGGCGGTTATTGTAAGATTAAAGACTCCGGCTTGGTTAGATTTAAAATTTACCTGGCATGAGCCATAATCTCCCGTTAAACAAGAAGCTGAAGGAGAAAAAGACGCCCCCACACCTGAAGCCTTAAAGGAGACTGTCACTCCCTTAACATTACCGAGAGTTTGTACATTGATCGGTACATCTTGGCCAATTTTTGCAGCAGATGCATAATTCGCTGTTATCGTAGGAGCACCCATAACAGTAATGTCGAAGTTTACATGAGGGTCAGTATTTAGGTTGGGTATGGCATTTCTAGCAAATCCTGAAGCTTTAACCTTAAAAACACCAGTTGTATTTGATAAGAAAGTCCCAAAACAGTAACCACCGTTACCTGTCATACAGGAAGGACTAGAGAAAGGGACAGGAGCACCAGGGTCTTGCGGAAGAAACTGTATTGTCCATCCTATTTCTGCTGGGGAGGTCTGTATTATTACCTGCAATGCTTTGCCAACCGAAGTAGTGGTACTGGATTTAACCTGAAGAGTTGTTGCCGCTGCGACAGAACTAATATTGAACGTTAAACCAAAGATGAAAAACAAGAGAGCTATAAAAAGGATTATTTTTTTTGAGAAGTTAATTTTCATTTAATATTCAATATTTATTTCCTTTTGCGCTGTTTCGAAAATTTTATCATTGTTGCTAATATCCAATTTTAATTTTGAAGTTCCACTTACACCTGTCTCAGCTTTGAGTGGAATAATATTTTTTATGAAGCCTACTATCTGTATAGTTCTATCATTTATTGACCAACGGAAGACCAATGCAGGATTTAGAAGCTCTTTTGGAGAAATGAAGTAGGGGCTAGCTACTACTATTTCCCCTTCAGGCTCTATTTTGTGCACATTCCCCAGAGCATTTTCCCAGACTATTCCCATAGTAGAATTTTTTTTATAAAAAATAATTTTAGGCTGAGTTGTTCTTACTGTTATGTTTTGTTCTGCAGAGGAGCCCTGGTTTAATGTCGAAGCTGTAACAGAAATTGTGCTTGAATCTTCTAGATAATCGTTATTATATAAAAAATAATTTTTTCCATACCCAGAATCACCAGGAGAATTATTATAATCTTGTTGCCAAGAGTAAGTGAGATTTTTTGAGTCAATTTTACCAGTCTTTGTTTTTAATTCAGGCATTGCAACTATTTTTATTTCGCTACTTGCAGTTGCTAAAGCCTTACCTTTATAAAAAGGAGGTACATAGGAATCGTTCGCTTGCCAGAGTAACACAATTATCGCAGGGCTAATGATTACTGTTTTAGTTATTTCTCCATCGGGCAAAGAAATTCTCACACTGACTACTTGTTGCGACCCTGCAGCCCCCGCCTTGAGAGAAAAAGATTTTTGTCCTATTCCTGAAGTAAAGTTTTTCCCATTTACTGACCAAGAAATGAGAACACTGTCTAGATTTGCAAGATAGCTTTGCAATGTAATGGAAACATCCTCATATGGTGCTGGGCTTGCGGGAGCCACATTCACATTTATACTACTTTCACTTATAGCAAAAGCGGGCTCTATTTTTGCCAATCCACCTATAATAAATGTTATAAAAATAAATATTAATAGTTGGCTAGATTTCATCATTTAATTGTATCATTTATTGGATTGGAGCTCTACTTTCTCAAGGTCTTCCTTTGCCTTGCGGTTAGATAGTATTTGTGAGGGGTCTGAGGTGATGATTTGGTCCTCGGTGTAAGAACCAATTATCTTTATCGCAACGTGCTTTAGCCCCGCAAAAAATATACCTTCTCCTACGCCTGACTCTAGCAATAAAAATTTTTCTTCATCACTAAGGTTGAATGTTTTTTGTAAGATGTCTATTGTCGTTGGGGACTGCTTCAGAAGAAGCTGGATCGAAGAGTTTGTGATGATAGGAACCCCGTATGGCGAATTCATAAAGTCTGCTGCGTCCTGAGTAATAGTTGAGAGCCCGAGGTAATATTTTCTACCCCTTTTAGCCATAGAATAAAGGAAAGAAGCTGTGTCTTCGGATTTCATCATCCACCAAGCCTCATCCACTACAAGCAGTCTCTTTTTGAGGTTTTTACGTATGGCATTCCATATGTAATGCATAATAATATACATTGCAACTGGTTTGAGCTCGTCTTCCATGTCACGAATAGAGAAAACAACGAATTTCTTGTTTATATCTACATTACTTGGCCTGTTTAAAAATGTTGCCCATGAACCGCGCGTGTATTTAGATAATCTTTGGACCAAAGAATCACTTCCCTCCATCCCCGAGAGAACCATCTCAAAGTCAGACAGGAGGGGAGCATCAATATTAGAAAAATCTGATTCGGGTGTGATATCTTTCATAGCGTAAGTTTCAGAAATTGCACGGTCTACCATGGAATCTTCTTCAGGTGTGAGTCCCCCTAACATTAGTCTGAAAAGCCCAACGAGGTTTATTATATTTGAGCGCAGAACGTCCTCCGCAGTTTCATCCTCTCGCGGCATGGGAAGGTCGAAAGGATTCATGTGATGGTCCGAAGAAAGTGAGATATTGAAGTATCGCCCGCCGACAGCTTCTGCCAAAAATTCGTATTCCCTCTCAGGGTCAATTACCATAACATCAATATCAAACATTAGGGAACGAAGAATTTCTAATTTCGTGGCATAAGATTTTCCTGCTCCTGCCTTGGCAAATGTTACCGAGTTATAATTTTCCAAAGAAAACCTGTCAAAAATTACCAAACTTGAGTTATGCCTGTTTATTCCATACAGAATTCCCTTATCGGCCGTAAGGTCAAAAGAAATAAATGGGAAGACACTAGAAAGTGGCTCTGAATTTAATTTTTGGTGTACCCCTAAAAGGTCATTATTGATAGGTATAATACTTTTAAAACCTTCTTCCTGCTGGAAAAGAGCTGGTTTTATATAGATTAATTTGGATTCTAGT